>JASHQP010000698.1 GCA_030039095.1 Streptosporangiaceae bacterium | reverse complement strand
CGGACGGTGACCGGGGCTTCCCAGCGGGCCGACGGCGCGTCGCCGGGCACCGGCTCGATGGCCCGTGCGCCGCCGCGCCCGGGCAGCTCCAGGTAGGGCCTGCCGTCGTCGCGGCCGGTCAGCGCGACGTGCACGCTGCGATGCACAGTGCCGTCCGGTTCCGGGTGACAGGTCAGCCCCGGCAGGTCGAAGCCGTCGATCAGCACGTCCATGGTGCCGAGCACCGGCGCGGGGCGCCGGGCCGGCCGCCGCGGAGCGGCCGGGGCCACGCTCTCCTCGTAGGCGCGCCGCAGCCAGCCGGCCACCTCCTCGTCGACCTCGCCGGGACCGCTCAGGCCGATGCGCAGGTTGATCGTCCCGCTGGCGATGTTCTTCGCGGCGAGCAGCCGGCCGGCAGGCGGCACGCCGTCGAGCCGCAGGCCGAGGTCCACCCGGCTCTTGGTCGTGGCCTGCACCGCGGCGAACGTGCGGCGGGGCGACACCAGGCTGACGCACGTCCGGCGGGCCACCGCGGTCACCGGGCCGAGCCGCGAGGCCGCCGCGAGCACGGCGTCGAGGACCGGCCGCAGTTGCGGCCGGTCGGCGTACTGGGCGTCGACCAGCTCGTCCGACCACTCGGGACTCTCACGCCACGGCCGCACCGGCAGCGGCGGGGCGACCAGCCTGGTCGCGTCGCGTTCCGGCCCCTGAAACAGAGTGCGGCGGCGGGCGGCTTCATCGCGAAGCCGGCGCCAGCTGGAGAATCCGTACTCGCGCGCGAGCGCCAGCTGAGCGGTGGACAGCGTGACCTTGCCCGAGACCGCCCGCAGCCGGCGCAGCGCGCCGGGGTCGCCGCCGTGCGCGGCGCGGTGCAGTTCGCGGGCCTGGCGGCGGAGCTGATCGATGTCGGGGCGGTCGGGAAGCTGGGCCATGACGTCTCCTCCTGAGCCCGGGGCCCGCGTTCCGCGCTCGAGCGAAGACGGTCTTGCTTCCAGCAAGGAGCAGCCGCGACGAGCAGAGGCGGACTCAGTCCTTCCCGCGGACCCGGCGGTGCCCTCCCGCACCGCTGCCGAGCCTACCCCGCGGCGTGTGCGACCGGGCGGCGGCGTGTGCCGAGCACACGCAGAGCGCTTATTGTGGCGACATCATCGGCGCGCCAGCCGCCGACGGGCGGCACCGGGAGAGTGATCACGGATGAGCACCGAACGCTCGGCAGGGCCGGACCTGGGCGAGCTCTTCAGCGAGGAGCGGTCCGCCGAGGTCGTGTGCGCGAGCCTGGCCGGCTCCCCCGACCCCCGCGTCCGGCAGGTGCTCCAGGCGCTGGTGCGGCACCTGCACGCGTTCGTCAAGGACGTCGAGCTCACCGAGCGCGAGTGGGCGGAGGCGATCGCGTTTCTCACCGCCACCGGCCACAAGTGCGACGACACGCGGCAGGAGTTCATCCTGCTCTCCGACGTGCTCGGCGTGTCGATGCTCGTGGAGACCATCAACCACCGGGCCGCCGGCGGCGCGACGGAGTCGACCGTGACCGGCCCGTTCCACGTCGTGGACTCCCCGCCCCGCGAACTCGGCGCGGACATCAGCGCCGGGGTTCCCGGCGATCCCTGCCTGGTGACCGGGCGGGTGACCGGCCCGTCCGGTGAGCCGGTGCCGGGCGCGCAGGTCGACGTGTGGCAGGCCGACGCCGAGGGCTTCTACGACGTGCAGCGGACCTCGGCTACTCCGGAGGACGGCAACCTGCGGGGGCTGCTGCGCGCCGACGCCGACGGCCGCTTCTGGTTCCGCACGGTCGTGCCGCGGTATTACCCGATCCCCGTGGACGGCCCGGTCGGCCGGCTGCTCGAGGCGATGGCACGGCACCCCTACCGCCCGGCGCACATCCACTTCATCGTCTCCGCGCCCGGCTACGCGTCCGTGACCACGCACCTGTTCGTTGACGACAGCCCGTACCTGGACTCCGATGCGGTGTTCGGGGTCAAGGAGAGCCTGGTCCGGGCCTTCCCCGAAACCGACGACCCGGAACGGGCCGTGCAGTTCGGCTTGGCAAACCCGTTCCGGAGCGTCGACTTCGAGATCAGCCTGCTGCCGGGTTAGCGGGCGCCAGCACCGGGGCGTTCGCCGCGGCCCACGTCGCCGCGAACGCGGGAAAGCCGCCGACATCGGCCTCGAGCACGAACAGGCCGCGCACCGGGACGGCCGCGCCGAGTTCCAGCAGCAGCGGTGTGAAGTGCACGTCGACGGCGAGCTGATGGTTGGGTGCGCCGCCGAGGAGCAGCGGGACGGCGGTCTTGCCGGCCAGGCTGCCGGTGGCCAGCCGGTCGAGGAACGCCTTCAGCAGGCCCGAATACGTGGCCTTGTAGGTCGGGCTCGCGACCACCAGCACGTCGGCCGCGAGCACCTCGCCGGCGGCCGCCGTTGCCGCCTCGTCGGCCTGGTCGAGGACCCTCGGCCCGAGCACGGCCAGGTCCGCATCACCGGTGGTCGCGTTCGGCAGGACGCCCGCGAGCTCGGTCGCGAGCGTCCGGGCCAGGGCGTGGGTGCGCGACGCCGGACGGGGATTGCCGATGACCGTAACGATCCGGACCGGAGCTGACACACGCCAACCATCCTTTCCATCCGCCCTTTCCGCCCGTGTGGGCGTGAGCTCACCTTAGCGAGGCACGGCGGCGCTACGCCGCGCTCTCACTGGCCGCACGGCTGCGGAGTGCCGTGATCAGCCGCCTCGCGAGCACGACGGCCTGGTCGCGGATCTCCGGCACGGCCGTGGTCTCGTACAGCTGTCCCCGAAGCGGCGGCCCCAGCGTGAACAGCGTGGCGCTCGGTCTGCCCGAGGCGTCAAGGAGTGCGCCCGCGGCCCCGGCTTGCAGCCCGAGCCGCAGCGGATCCGGTGTGGCCAGCCCGGCGTCGAGCAGGCCGCGAAGCATCGGGTCCGCGGTGGTCGTGATGTCCGTGGCGGGACCGGTGGCATTGATCAGCCAGCCGGCCGCGATCTCGGCCGTCTCGCCATCCCGCTCGATCCGGACGCACAGACCTCCGGGAGTCTCGGTGACGGCGACGACGCGCCCCGGGCGGACCGTGAGCCTGCCAGCGGATGTGAGCCTTCTGATCCGAGCGGCGGTCACGGGGGGCACACGGTGGCGGTGCACCTCCCAGTACCGGGCGACGCTGCGGAGGAAGACCCGCTTGTCCTGCGGCGTCAGCGCCTGCCAGAGCCCGGCCACCTGCGGGCGCAGGGAATCGACAACGGACTGCCAGTCGCCCGACGCGTCGGCAGCGGCAACGCGGACGGCCCTGATCAGGCCGGGGAGGCTTACCGGGCCGCGCGTGGTGATCGCCGGGCCGGACGGGGCGGGGCTGAGGTCGGCGACGGCGCCGGGCGGACATCGGTGCTCGCGCGGCAGCAGGGCGTGCCGGGATACGGCGTGCACGACCGTGCCCTGGTGCGCCCCGGTCACGGTGATCGCGACGTCCAGCATCGTCAGGCCCGTTCCGAGAACCACCACCGGGCTGCCGTCGTCGACGCCGTCCAGGGCGCCGGGCTGCCAGGGGTCGGCGACGTATCGGGGTGTGTCCGGCACCGGGCACGGCGGAGCGGGCGGCCGGTTGCCGGTGGCCAGCACCGCGACGTCGGCGTCGATACGGCCGTCCGCCGCCAGGTGCAGGCGCAGCGGCCGGTACAGGCCGCCGTGGGTCAGGGATACGACGTCGGAGGTGATCCGCGTGACCGTGGTGGTGCTGGACGCCGCGCGCTCGGCATCGGCCAGCAATTCGCCCAGGTAGCGGCCATAAGCCGGCCTGGACAGGAACCCGTCGCGGATGATCCCGTGCGCCTCCGCCCATCGCAGCAGATGGCCGGGATCGTCCGCAACCGCGCTCATCCGCCCAACTCGTGAGTTGAGCAGGTGGGCGTCGTTGGGGGTGGCGTACGCCTGTCCCAGCCCGTGCCGGCCGTACCGGTCGATCAGGGCGATCCGCAGCGGCATGCGGGCCGCCGCTGCCTCCCGGAGCAGGTAGTAAGCGGTGAGGGTGCCGCTCGCGCCGCCGCCGATCACCGCGACGACGGCCGCGCGACCGCCGCGTGGTGCTGAGAGCGCGGAGGCATGTGCAGGCACGGCGCCGGCCTAGAGGTCGGCGTACTGCGGCTCGTCGGCGATCTGGACATCGGTTTCGGTGACTGAGCTCATGCCGATCCTCCCAAAGTCGATAAATTCGATCGTAAAACTATAGTTTGCGGAACGCCCCAGCCCCTGTCAACGCCCGCCTGCGGCCAATCCCGCACGACGCCGCCGAAGCGCGACGGCTCCGGCGAACGCCGGCATGGGGTTCGCCGGCAGGGCTCATCGGATAATCCTAGTAACTCGATCGAGTTTATTGACAGGCCGTGATCGGTGGTGCTTGCATGCAAAGGGATGTCACTGCGGCCCAGCTACGCCGCCGGGGCGCGAGGTCGCGTGGCGGGTGCTCGTACGGGCCGAGGACCGCGGGGCGACTGGAGTGCCGGGAGGAGCGTCGGCAATGTCCATCGAGATCATCGGCATGGTCGGCACCAAGGAGGTGTCTGAGTCTCGCGGTTCCGTCGGCGGGCCTCCGGTTGACGCGGGGTACCTGGCCCGGTTCGCGCAGGCGCACGAACGCGCCGGCTTCGACCGGGTACTGATCGGCTACAGCGCCACAAGCCCGGACGGGTTCGCGGTCGCCGCGCACGTGCTCTACAGCACGTCCGCCCTCAAGGTGCTGATCGCCCACCGGCCGGGGTTCGTGGCGCCGACGCTGGTCGCGCGGAAGCTGGCGACGCTGGACCAGCTGACCGGCGGCGGCCGGGTCGCCATCCACCACATAACCGGGGGCGACGAGCTGGACCAGAAGCGGGACGGCGACTTCGCTGATCACGACCGCCGGTACTCACGCACCGCCGAGTTCATGAGCCTGCTCCGCCGAGAGCTGACCTCGACGGAGCCATTCGACTACGACGGGGAGTTCTACCGGGTCCGCGGCGCCTATAGCTCGGTCAGGCCGGCGACGGCAGTGGGGATCCCGCTGTACTTCGGCGGCGCTTCGGACGCCGCCGTCGGCGTCGGCGCCGAGCACGCGGACGTCTACATGCTCTGGGGTGAGCCGGTGGCCCAGGTCGCCGAGCGGATCGCCCGGATCCGGGCCGCGGCCGCCCGCCACAGCCGCACGATCAGGTTCAGCCTGTCGGTCCGGCCGATCGTGGCCGGGACCGAGCGGGCGGCGTGGCAGCGCGCCGAGGACATCAGGTCGGCCACGGCCGTCCAGGTCGCTCGCGCGAAGACCGCGCAGGTCCAGGGCATCCAGGTGCCCGCCCGCGGCCAGCTGTTCGGCTTCCGGGACTCCTCGTCGGTCGGGTCGGAGCGGCTGCAGCAGCAGGGCGCCGAGCGCGATGTCCACGACGAGCGGCTGTGGTACGGGATCACCAAGCTGACCGGTCCCGGCGGTAACTCGACGGCCCTGGTCGGCACGCCGCGGCAGGTCGCCGACGCGCTGATGGCCTACCGCCGGGTGGGCGTGGACACCGTGCTGATCCGCGGCTTCGACCCACTGGACGACGTGGTGGACTGGGGCTCGCAGCTCGTGCCACTGCTGCGCGAGCGGGCGGAGGACACCCCGGTCGGCGGGGCTGCCGCCGGGGCCGAGGCGCTCACGGCATGAGGGAGCTACAGCACCTTCACGCGCCTCGGCAGACGGGCAGCATCGCGTGAGCGGGCTCGGCCTGGACTGTCTGCCCGCTGTGACCGCGGCGCTGGCGGCCGGTGCGGAGCGGCACGACCGTGAGGCGTCGTTCCCCGACGACGCGATCGCGACCGTCCACGCGGCCGGGCTGCTGACCGCGACCGTGGCGGAGCGCTACGGAGGCCCGGGGGCCGGGCTCGCACAGACCGTCGCGATCTTGCGCGCGCTCGGGCGCGGCGACCCTTCGGCAGCGTTGATCACTGCGATGACCCTGTTCGCGCACGCGCTGCAGGGGCAGCAGCCGGCCTGGCCGGACGATCTGTACGAAACGATGCTCGAGGAGTCCGCCGAGAAGCCGGTACTGATCAACGCGCTGCGGGTGGAGCCGGATCTCGGCACGCCCGCACGGGGCGGCCTGCCCGCGACCATCGCCCGCCGGGTGCCCAGCGGCTGGTCCCTGCACGGACGGAAGATCTTCTCGACCGGGGCGGTGGGCCTGCGCTGGATGGTTGTCTGGGCCAGCACCGACGAGTACCCGGCCCGCGTCGGCGGCTTCCTGGTCCGGGACGACTCCCCCGGGATCATCATCGAGCCGACCTGGGACCATCTCGGTCTGCGCGCCAGCCGCAGCGACGACGTGATCTTCAGCGGCACGCCGGTTCCGGCCGACGCCGTGACCGGCCTGGCCGAGCCGACAGCGGGGTCCCCGCCGCGCGACAGCCCGCTGATGCTCTGGAACGCCCTTGGCCTCACCGCGCTCTACCTCGGTGTGGCCAGCGCGGCCCGGGACTGGCTGATCGGCTTCCTGACCGAACGAACCCCTACCGCCCTGGGCAGGCCGCTCGCGACGCTGCCGAGGTTCCAGAGCGCGGTCGGTGAGATCGAGGCCTCCCTGGCCGCCGCCAACGAACTGGTGGCGGGCCTCGCGGCGCGCGCAGATGCCGGGGACCCTTCCGCCGCCGCTCGTGCCGGAATCGCCAAGCTGGCCGGCACCCGGGCCGCGATCACGGCGGTGGAACAGGCGGTCGCGCTCGTCGGTAACAATGGCCTGACCAGGAAATATCCGCTAGAACGGCATTACAGGGACGTGCTGTGCGCCCGGGTGCACACGCCGCAGGACGACTCGATCCTCGCGGCGGCCGGGCAGGCCGCCCTGGCAGCAGTTATGGCAACGGTGCCGTAACGCGACGGTTGGGGGAACAGTGGTCGAGATAGTGACGATCAAGACGCCTTCGCTCGGCGACCGCAGCTATCTGGTCACCGACGGCACGGTCGGGCTCGTCGTGGATCCGCAGCGGGACATCGACCGGGTGCTGGCCCTGACCACCAGCCGCGGGATCACCGTGACCGACGTGTTCGAGACGCATATTCACAACGACTACCTCACCGGCGGCCTGGCGCTGGCCCGCGCGACCGGCGCCGCCTACCACGTGAACGGGGCCGACCCGGTGGCGTTCGACCGGGCCGCCGTCGCCGACGGTGACGAGGTGGACGTCGGGGACTCGATGCGGGTCCGGGTGATCGCCACGCCCGGGCACACGTTCACCCACCTGTCCTACGCGCTGGAGGACACGGCCACCGGAGAGATCCTTGCCGTGTTCACCGGCGGATCGCTGCTGCACGGGTCGACCGGGCGCCCCGACCTGCTCGGCGCCGAGCACGCGCCGGCCCTCGCCGCGGCGCAGCACGCCTCGGCCCGGCGGCTGGCCACGATGCTGCCCGAACAGGCGGTCATCTATCCCACGCACGGCTTCGGCAGCTTCTGCGCCGCCTCGCCGGCCGGCTCGGACGGGTCGACGATCGGCGACGAACAGCGGGTCAACCCCGCGCTCACCCTCGACGAGGACACCTACGTCGCCGATCTGCTCGCCGGCCTCGACGACTACCCGGCCTACTACGTGCGCATGGCACCGGCCAACGCCGCCGGCCCGCAGCCGCCCGACCTGACCCCGCCGGCGGCGCCCGAGGCGAACGAGATCAGCCGGCGCATCGATGCCGGGGAATGGGTCGTGGACCTCCGTGACCGGCGTGTGTTCGCGGCCGGGCACGTGCCCGGGTCGTTCAGCGTCGGCTACGGCGACAGCTTCGTCTCCAACCTGGGCTGGCTGCTGCCCGCGGGCACCCCGGTGACGCTGATCGGTGACAGCCCCGCACAGGTGGCCGACGCACAGCGCGACCTGGCCAGAATCGGCATCGACCGCGTCGAGGGATCAGCAGAGCCCCCGCAGAACTGGGCCCCGTGCCTCGCCTCGTATCCGGTGCGCGACTTCGAGCACCTGGCCGCGGCCTGGCGTCGTGAGCCGGTCTCCGTGCTCGACGTGCGCCGCAGGCTCGAGTGGTCGGAAAGCCACATCGAGGGCGCGCTGCACGTCCCCCTGCACCACCTGCCCGCGCGCACCCCCGAGCTGCCCCCCGGCCCGCTCTGGGTGCACTGCCAGGCCGGATACCGCGCCGCGATCGCCGCCTCGATCCTGCACGCGGCCGGGCGCGAGGTCATCGCCATCGACGACGACTATCACCGCGCAGCCCAGACCGGGCTGCCCGTCACCCCAGCCCCGGTCGCCGCGCCGGCACCGTAGCCGGACCCGGGGCCGGCACCACATCGCACTGGCTCGCAAGGCGGGCCGCGAGGTACGCCCGGATGGCGTCGCGGCCGCGGGCCAGGCAGTCGATGCGCTGCTCGAGCCGCCCCGCTCGGCGTTGATGAGCTCGACGGTCTGCGGCGGCAGGCAGTGCGCGGCGGCCTTGACGTCGGGCGGGCTGTCCAGGCAGGGCAGGATCGCCGCGATGATCTGGCTGGTCATGCCCGACTCCAGCAGCCCGCGGATCTCCGCAACGCGGGTCACGGCGCTCGGCGGGTAGCAACGGTAGCCGCTGGCGTCAAGCTCGGGCACGAGTACGGTCGGCGCCTCGTCACCATGCGGCACCTGGGCTACGCGTACCAGCCCCAACCTGTGCGCGCCACCGCCGAGCGTGCCGCGAAGCACTAGCCGGTAGGTTGGCGGACTATGCGGCCGATCGGAGTGACACTGCCCTCGGGGCCCGACGACCGGGCGGGAACGCCCAACAAGGTGGACACGCTCGTGTCCCTGGGCGAGGAGGCGGCGGCTTCCGGGGTCGGCTCGGTCTGGGTGTCCCAGCAGTTCGACCACGACGCGCTGTCCGTGGCCGCCGTCATCGGCCACGCGGTGCCGGGCATCGGCGTCGGCACCTCGGTCGTCCCCATCTACCCGCGCCACCCGGTCGTGATGTCCAGTCAGGCGCAGACCGCCCAGGCTGCCAGCCACGGCCGGTTCACGCTCGGCCTGGGTCTCGGTGTACCGCAGATGGTGGAGCAGGTGTTCGGGGTGGACGCCAGCAGGCCCATCCGTCACCTGCGCGAGTACCTGACCGTGCTGGGCTCGCTGCTCACGACCGGCGCGGCGGACTTCACCGGGCAGACCGTGCGGGCGTCGACGATCTTGCCGGCGGCCGTGGCCGGGGCACAGCCGCCGGTCCCGGTGCTCGTCGCCGCCATGGGACCGCAGGCGCTGCGGGTTACGGGCGAGCTCGCCGACGGCACCCTGCCCTACCTGGCCGGGCCCAGGACGCTGGCCGAGTTCATCGTGCCGACGATCACCGAGGCAGCCCGGGCCGCCGGCCGGCCGGCACCGCGCATCGTGGTGGCCCTGTTCGCCGTCGTCACGGCGGAGGCCGACGGGGTGCGGGCCGCCGCGGCCGATCAGCTTGCGTCCTATCTGAACGTGCCGTCCTACCGGAAGATAATCGAGCGGGAGGGAGTCACCCACCCGGTCGAGCTGGCAGCGATCGGCGACGAGGATCACCTGGCCACCGCGATCGACCGCTACTTCGACGCAGGAGCCACCGAGATCGTGGTGACCAACACCGGGATCAACGGTGCCGGCGACCGCCGCCGCACCTGGCAACTGCTGGGGGCACTCAGCCAGGACCAGCACCCGAGGAAGGGGTTGCGGTGACAGAGGCGCAAGACGGCTTCCACCGGCACCTGTACCAGGTGGCCTCCACTGCGCTGTCCGGGCAGACCGCGCAGACCGGCGGCATGACCCGCCTGGAGGCCATTTCCGGCGGCACCGTCGGGTCGCGGGACCTGTGGATGGGGCAGACGCACGTCGCCCCGTCTACCGCGTCGGCCAACCATCACCACGGGATCTCCGAGACCGGCATCTACGTGGTCAGCGGCCACCCGGAGTTCGTGTTCCTGGACGAGATCGACGGGGAGCCGGCCGAGCGTCGGCTGCGCACCAGCCCCGGCGACTACATCTACGTGCCGCCCTGGGTACCGCACCGCGAGGAGAACCCCGACCCCGACGACGAGGCGATCGTCGTCATCGCCCGCACCACGCAGGAAGCGATCGTGGTCAACCTCGCCGACCTGACCTGGACCGGCCCTCCGGGCGTTTGAGCCAGGGTAGTTGAGCCAGGGTAATGGGGTAGCTGGGTGCACCATGACCTACCTGCCGGGTGACCGGCAGCAGCCGTTCGTGGGCGAGCCGAGAAAGGCGGTCCAGGACGCCGACGCCCTCGTCGCCGGCCTTATGCAGCGTCTGGCCCGGATGTTTGCCAGTGAACGCGATCAGCTCGAGTCAAGGTCGTCCGGCGGCGGCCAGGTGTCGACCGAAGACCTGAGGGAAGGCCTGCGCCGGTACCGCTCCTTCTTCGACCGGCTGCTCGCTGCGTGGCTGGGCGGCCACCGGGTCCCGCGGCATCACCGTCAGCCGGCGTCGGGCGGGGCGACGCCGAGCGACCCGGTGAGGAACGCGAGCTGCTGGCGCGCAGTACCCGGCCGTACACCTGGAGCGCGTGATGGCCGCGTCACCGCATCGGGTCCACCGGGCCTGGCTCGATCCCGGCCTGATCCGGCAGTGGATGGCCCCCGGGTACCAGGTGACGAAGGTGGAGGTCGATGAGCGGCCCGGCGGCGCGTACCGCGTCTGGCATGCGGACCACGGAACCTCGGTCGGCGGCTTCGAATGCGAGATCCTGGAGCTCGTTCCCGACGTGCGCATCGTGTGGCGCTGGGGGTTCGCCGGCCCGCAGCGAACGAGTGACCCGGTTTACGACTCGCGGCTCACCGTCACGCTGCGAGCTACCCGCTGACGCCGGTCAGCTGGTCCGTGGAGACCTCCGCGGCGCGGCCCGCGATGCGGACCGCGACCAGGTAGCCGACGGCAGCGACCACGCCGCCGACGATCCAGGAGATGTCGGCGCCGCCGAGGGCGTTCACCAGCGGGCCCTTGAGGTCGGTCTGGTCGACGAAGAGAAGCTCGAGGCCGACCGCGACGAGGTACGGGATGACCGCGACCCACCGCCATCCTCCGTAGATGCCGCGCGGGGTGTAGAACGCGCTCACGTCGTAACGCTCGCGCTGCACCCAGTAGAAGTCGACCAGGTTGATCAGTGACCACGGCACGAACACGAACAGCAAGACGGAGAGGAAGTTGCTGAACGTGGTCACGAACGACTTCCAGCCCAGCAACGCCAGCACCAGGGCTATGCCGGAGATCAGCAGAACCCCGATTACGCGGGCGAGGCGGGACAGTTTCACCTGCTGCCAGGTCGAACGCACCGACTCCCAGGAAAGCATGCCCGTGTAGGCGTTCATCGCCGCCCCGGCCACCAGGGACAGGGCCGAGAACCACAGCACCCACTTGCCCGCGACGCTCGCGATCACGGTCACCGGGGACGCCGCGGTGGGGGCAATGGCGGTGACCCAGGCGCCAAGCGCGCAGAACGCGATGGTGGAGACGGTGGAGCCGACGGCCACCGCGGCGAACACCCGCGGCCCGTTGGTGTCCTTGGGCATGTACCGGGAGTAGTCCGACACGTAGATGGCCCAGCTGAGCTGGTTCATGAAGAACAGCCCGACCACCACAAGGAACACCGGGAAGCTGGCCAGGTGAGCGCCGCCCATCCCCTTGGCGAGATGATCGCCGGAGGCGATGACCAGCCCCAGCATGGCAAACCAGACCCCAGTCATGATCACGACTAGGTACGGCTGAACCGCGTGGATCAGCCGGTACCCCCAGACCGCCAGGGCCACGCACGGCACGGCGAAGATCACAATCCAGGCCTGGACCGGCAGCCCGGGGATGACTCCCTGCAGGGACTGGGCCCCGACGACCAGGCCGCCACCCATGTACCCGACGTCCAGCAGGATCCCCATCAGGAACAGGACCACTCCGAAGTAGAACCCGAACTGGCCCCGAGACTGGATCATCTGCGGGACGCCGAGCCGCGGGCCCTGCACGGCGTGCAGGCCGGTGAGTACCCCGCCTATCACCGACCCGAGCACGATGGCGACGATCGCCCAGAACAGGTTCAGGCCGAGCAGCACTGCGAACGACCCGAGGACGACGCAGAAGAAGTTCGCGTTGCACGCGTACCACAGCCGCCACTGCTGCCCGACGGTGCCGTGGCGCTCGCCGTCCGGGATGGGCTGAATGGAGTGAATCTCGATGTCTGCCGTGCGGGACGAGCCGGCAGCCGGGGTGGTTTCGCCGGTCTGTGTCATGACTGTGCCCTCCTGCTTTCTGCCAGCACTAGCGTCATTTCCGGGCCACGGACGAAGCCGATATGCCGCACCTTCAGCTGAGCATCGAATAAATGCCCCGTCAATAAACTCTAGTGAAAAGCTAGGAATGGCGTTCAGCGCAGCCCGCGGCGGCCGGGCCAGTCACGAAGCACGCCGCCCGGCCGTCCCGGCCGGCCGGGAGGCGATCGGCCAGCGGGAGGCGATCGGCAGGGCGACGAGCCGCCTGTGGTCAGCGAACAAGCCAGCGAACAAGCCAGCGAACAAGCCAGCGAACCGGTCAGCGAACAAGCCAGCGAGCAAGCCAGCGAACCGGTCAGCGAACCGGTCAGCGAACCGGGACCACCCGGTACAGGGCCACTCCTTCGGCCGGGACTGTCGCCTGGATCGCCCCGGCGGACGATATCCGGAACGACCTCGAGCCGCCGACCACCGACTGGCCGCCCCACAGGTTCTCCACCAGGTAACCGTGCGGGTCCGGCGGCAGGCCGATCGCCGCGGCCGTCGTCGAGATCATGACCGGTGCCGACTTCAGCGCGGTCGTGGTGTTGAACAGGCCCACGATCCCGTCGCCGCGCCGGTCCACCTTGGCGAACACCTGCTCACCTGCTGTCTTTCGGCCCGGCGTGCCGGTGACGGCGATCCGCGACGCGTCGATCGCGTCCTGGTCGACGCGGATGACCTGGCGGTTCGTCAGCAGCCTGAAGTCCCGCCGGGTGATGCCGGCGCTGGTGCCGTACGCGTTCGTCACGGCCGTGGTCAGGTCGCCGCCCAGGATCAGCGGGGCCGAGCCGAGCGCCCAGAGGCTGAGCTGGGACTCCGAGGCGGCGAGAGACATCCCCGAGTCCGCGCTGCCGTCGCCGACCTCGATCGAGTCGTAATCGTTGAAGCCGCCGGGGCCGCCGTACGGCTGCCACTGTGCGACGTCGCCGAACCTGTCGCTCCAGTGCGCGTAGCTGGTCAGCGGGAACACGCTCAGGCAGCCGGTGAACGGAGGGGCGTTGCACGCGTTCGCCGAGCCCTCGTCGGGGCCGTTGATCTCGATGTCCGGCGCGAACTCCCACTGGTTGGCGTACTTCTTCAGTACCGGGGCGAGCTTGACGGTGTAGCTGCCCTGGGTGATGTTCAGCACGATCGGGCGGCCCGACTGGTGGATCGCGGCCTGCCACGCCTTGACGTCGGCGCCGTTGCCGTTCGTGATGCCGTCGAGCTTGATGTAGTCCACGCCCCAGGACGCCAGCTCGTCAACGACCGAGTCCACGTACGCCTGCGCGCCAGGCTTGCTGTAGTTGATCTTCAGCATCCCGCCGCAGTTGTAGTTGGGCTGCGACTTCGTGGTCGCGATGTCCTTGGCGGTGTAGGACGTGCCGAGGATCGGGGTGTTCTTGGCCACCGCCTGGCCGGAGATCCCTGCCGTCTCGTAGATGCCGAACTTCAGCCCCAGGTGGTGCACGTACGCGGCCAGCGCCTGGATGCCGTTGAGCGACCCGGAACTCGGGTAGCTCGCGGAGTTCACGACCCACCGGCCGTAGGCGTCCACGTTCGGTCCCTGCGGCCCCGGGCACTGGTACCAGCCGTCGTCGATGTTGACGTAGCGGTAGCCGGCCGCGGCCAGCCCCGTGCTCACCAGCGCCCCGGCCTCCCCCTCGACCTGCGACGCGTCGGCGCCAAGCCGCAGGAAGCTCCAGCCGCTCCAGCCCATCACGGGCGTCTGGTCCGGGCCCCCGGGATACTTCGTAGCCGCCTGGGCGGCCGGAGCGACAGCACAGACAACGAGTGGCACTGCTGCCAGCACTGCCACTAAGGGGCGGGTCAGCCTGTTCATGAGCCCTCCAGCCGCGACGCATGCGAGAGTCCGCACAAATGCCATCATGCTGGACTGACCGGTTCGCGCCAAGTGTGCGCACGAAACGCGCAAGAATTATCCCAAATCCTGCTCATTGCGAGCGCCTGCGCGAGCGAGCGCCCGAGGAGACCCGGCTCGGGGCTGGCTGCTCCGCGCGCGGCTGGCTGCTCCGCGCGCGGTAGCCGTCGCGGGCTGGCGTGCCTTGCCAGAGATCTTGGTCAGAAGACGCTGCCATGACGACGGTTCGTGACCAAGATCGCCGATCGCACGGACCCGCCGCACGCACGGACCCGTCACACGCACGCGACCGTGCAGCCCTGGCGGCGAAGCGGCTCGAGCTGAGCCTGCGTGACCCGGCAGTCGGTGATCAGCACGTCGACGTCGGCCACCCGGCAAACCTGCGCCAGCGCGACCCGCCCGATCTTCGTCGCGTCGGCCAGCACGATCCGCTTGCGCGCGCGCCGGGCCAGCACCGCGTTGGCCCGCGCTCCCGCCGCGTCGTAATTCGTGCAGCCCGCAGCCGCATCCACCCCATCGACCCCCAGGAACGCGACGTCGATGCTGCATTCGGCCAGAAACGCCTCGGCGCCGCGGCCCACCGATTCCTGGCTGCTCACACGGACCTCGCCGCCCGCGATGAACACACGCGGGCCCGGCCTGCCGACGAGGTCGGCGGCGATGTTGAGCGCGTTGGTGACCACGGTGAGGTCACCGCGCCCGCGCAGCAACGCGGCGAACTGGGACACTGTCGTGCCGCCGGTCGTCCCGATGACCCGCGCGCCGTCGAGGAAGGCGGTGGCGTGCCGGGCGATGCGCTGCTTTTCCCGCAGGTCCCTGGTCTTCTTGTAGCTCAGCGGCAGGTCGTTGAAGGCCGCGTGTATCGTCGCGCCGCCGTGCGTACGGCAGACCAGCCGCTGCTCCTGCAGCGCTTCCAGGTCGCGCCGTATCGTCGCCGGCGACACGGCGAATTCGGTGGCGAGGGACGGCACGTCGACCCGTCCGCGCTCCACGACCGCGGACATGATCTGGCCCCGCCGCTCACGACGCTGCACGGGCCCGTCACCGGCGGGCGCGGCCCGGCTGGCTGGCCCAGCCCCAGCCGTCGCGGGAGGAGTTGCCCATGCAGGGATCATAGGCAGCCTGCCACCCCGACAGCACCTTGTGGTGTGATCACACATGTCGTAGAGTCGAGCCAAATAGGCCAGACTGTGCAGAATTTAAGGGCAAGATGTGCGCGTTTTTGACGGGACCTGCCAGTGCATCGACCTGAAGCACACGTGCAGAGGGAGATCGCGAGCCAGCCAGACTGCTGGGCGAGGGCGCTCGAGTCGGCCGACGAGGCCGCGCAGATACTCCCCGCCCCCGGCGAGCGGGTCGCGGTCATCGGCTGCGGCACGTCCTGGCATGTAGCAAGCGCGATCGCCGCGGCGCGCGAGGCCGCGGGCCACGGGGAAACCGACGCCTTCCCCGCGTCGGAGCTGCCGCTTCGCGACTACGACACGCTGCTGGCCGTGACGCGCTCGGGGACAACCATCGAGGTCCTGGACGCGCTGCGGGACGCGCCGCCCTCGGCACGCAAGGTCGGGATCACCGCCGACCCTTCCGCGCCGATCGCCGAGGCCACCGACCAGCTGCTGGTGCTGGACTACGCCGACGAGCAGTCGGTGGTGCAGACCAGGTTCGCCACGACCGTCCTCACCGTGGCGCGGGCGCACATCGGCCAGGATCTTGGCCCCGTCGTCGAGCAGGCCAGGGCCGCGGTGGCCGCCGACCTCGATGACCGGCTGATCGACCGGCCGCACTACGTGTTCCTCGGCCGTGGCTGGTCCACCGGGCTGGCCCGCGAGGCGGCGCTCAAGGTCGAGGAAGCCGCGCTGGCACGGAGCGAGTCCTACCCCGCGCTGGAGTACCGGCACGGGCCGATCGCGACCGCCACCGAGGACTCGGTGGTCTGGCTGCTCGGGGTCGACGACAGCGTGCTCGTCAGCGACATCGCGCGCACCCAGGCGACGGTGGTGGTGTCCGGCCTCGACCCGCAGGCCGAGCTCGTCCTCGCGCAGCGCGTCGCGATCGCCACCGCCCTGGTGCGCGGCATCGACCCGGACCGGCCGAGGCACCTGGCTCGCTCCGTCATGTACACCGGCCAGTGACCAAGCCGCGCGGCGGCGCGGGTGCCGGCGACGGCGGGCGCGTCGTCTGCGCCGTGCTGAACGCCGCCGTCGACATCACCTACATCGCCGAGCGCTTCGCCGCCGGGCAGTCGAACCGGGTCGGCGAGGTCCACGCCCAGGCGGGCGGAAAGGGTGTCAACGTCGCCCGCCTGCTCCACCAGGCCGGTCATGACGTGATCGTCACCGGGTTCGCCGGCGGCCGCGTCGGTGACGAGATCGCCGCGCACCTCGACGCGTGGGGGCTGCCGCACCGGTTCGTCCGGTGCGCGGAGTGCAGCCGCAGGACCGTCAGCGCGTTCAGCGTGCAGGACGCGGCCGTCACCGCGTACAACGAGGACGGGCCGCAGGTCACCGGCGCGGAGTGGGCGGCGTTCACCGGCCAGTTCCCCGGCCTGGTCCGCGGGGCCCGCCTGGTGATCATGTCCGGCAGCCTCCCCGGCGGGATCCCGGCCGACGCTTACCGCACCCTTGCCCGCATGGCCGCCGACGCTGGCGCCGCGGCATTCGTCGACGCGCACCCGAGCGCGCTGCTGGCAGCGGTCGGCGCGAACCCCGCCCTGGTGAAGCCCAACGAACACGAGCTGGCCGAGGCCGCCGGGCTCACCGTGCCGATCTCGCTGCCCGCAGCGGTTCACGCGTCCCGCAGGCTGCTCACCGACGGCGCGCAGAGCGTGGTCGTCTCGCTCGGCACCCGCGGCCTGGTCGGCGTGCTGCCGGCGATGACGCTGCTGGCCGTGCCGCCCACCCAGCGGGGCAACCCGATCGGGGCCGGCGACGCCGCGCTGGCCGCGCTGGCCGACGGGCATCTGGCCGGCC
>JASHQP010000697.1 GCA_030039095.1 Streptosporangiaceae bacterium | reverse complement strand
CGAAGAGGGCGCGCCGGCCAGCCAGGACGCCCCGGCCGAGTCCGTGGACCCGGCGCCAGAGTCGGCCTGACCGGCGTCCCTGCCCGGCGGCGAGCCGGGCTGGTGGCTGCCAGCACAGCGTGAGAGACAGAGATGAGGACATGGAATACAGCGCAGCGGATGTAAAGCGGCTCCGTGAGCAGACGGGCGCGGGCATGCTCGACTGCCGGAATGCGCTTGTCGAGGCCCCGGACTACGAGGCCGCGGTGGAGATCCTGCGGGTCAAGGGCGCCAAGGACGTGACCAAGCGCGCCGAGCGGACGGCGGCCCAGGGCCTGGTCACGGCGGCACTCGAGGGGAACAGCAAGGGCGTGCTCCTCGAGCTCAACTGCGAGACCGACTTCGTCGCCAAGACCGACGTCTTCCAGCAGGTCGCGGCCGACGTCGCCAAGGCGGCCCTGGCGTCGGGCGCCGGGGACCGGCTGGGCGTGCTCGGCCTCGAGGTCAGGCCCGGTCAGACCGCCCAGCAGCTCATCGAGGAGGCAGGCGCCTCGCTCAAGGAGAAGGTGGAGGTCGGCAGGTTCGCCCGGTTCGAAGGTGGCTACATCACCAGCTACCTGCACAAGTCCGACCCAGCACTGCCGCCGACCCTCGGCGTGCTGGTTCAGCTCGAGTCCGGCGGCGCCGACGTGGGCCAGGACATCGCGCACCAGGTCGCTGCCATGCGGCCGCGTTATGTCACTCGCGAGGAGGTCCCTGCGGACGTCGTCGAGAACGAGCGCAGGATCGCCGAGCAGATGACCCGCGAGGAGGGTAAGCCGGAGGCGGCCATCGGCAAGATCGTGGAAGGCCGCGTGAACGCGTTCCTGAAGGACATCGTGCTCACCGAGCAGGCGTCGGTCAGGGACCAGAAGAAGCCGGTCGGCAAGCTGCTCGCGGAGCACGGCGCCCGTGTGCAGGCCTTTGCCCGGTTCCAGATCGGGCAGGCCGGCTGACCCGGCGAAGCACCCAGCGTACGGCCGGCCCCGGGCCAGGGAAGGATGCGCCCCGTGCAGGAGGGCAGCACCCCGGCGGGCAGCAGCGCCCCGGCGGACCGGTCGGCCGCGGGCTCCGTGCCCGGGGAAGCGCACCCCAGCTGGCATCGGGTCGTGCTGAAGCTCTCCGGCGAGGCATTTGCCGGCGGTGAGCCACTCGGGATTTCCGCGGACGCCGTGGTGCACATCGCCAAGGAGGTCTCGGCAGCCGCCCGCGAGGGCATCCAGGTGGCCGCCGTGGTCGGCGGCGGGAACATGTTCCGTGGCGCGGTCCTGTCGCAGCGGGGCATCGACCGGTCCCGTGCCGACTACATGGGGATGCTCGGCACGGTCATCAACTGCCTGGCGCTGCAGGATGTGCTGGAGAAGCTCGGCGTGGAAACCCGGGTGCAGACGGCGATCACCATGGGCCAGGTCGCCGAGCCCTACATACCACGGCGGGCGATCCGGCACCTGGAGAAGGGCCGGGTCGTCATTTTTGGCGCAGGGCTGGGCGCGCCGTTCTTCTCCACCGACACCGCCGCGGCCCAGCGGGCCCTCGAGATCGGTGCCCAGGCGGTGCTCAAGGGCACTCAGGTCGACGGGGTGTACGACGCCGATCCCCGGGAGATGCCGGACGCCATCCGCTTTCACCGGCTCGACTATGGCGAGGTGCTCCGGCGCGAGCTAAGGTTCATGGATGCCACGGCGGTTAGCCTGTGCATGGATAATGACCTCCCGATTGTGGTCTTTGACCTGATGCGCGAGGGAAACGTGCTGCGGGCGGTGCGCGGTGAGCGGATCGGGACGCTGGTGAGCCGGTTCGCGCGCTGAGTACCGGGCGTGGCATGATTCCCGGGCCGGGGCGCACCATGAGGACAGGCGGTGCGCAGACAGCGTGCGCACCGGACGCCAACCAAGGCAAGGGGTGCCGGAGTGATTGACGATACCCTCCTCGAGGCCGAGGAGAAGATGGACAAGGCCGTCGCGGTGGCCAAGGAGGATTTGGCTGGCATCCGCACCGGCCGCGCGCATCCCTCGATGTTCAACAAGATCACGGCGGAGTACTACGGCACGCAGACGCCGGTGAACCAGCTTGCGTCGTTCCACATGCCCGAGCCGCGGATGGTCATCGTTCAGCCCTTCGACAAGTCGTCCATGGGGGCGATCGAGAAGGCGATCCGCAGCAGCGACCTCGGCGTGAACCCGTCCAACGACGGCACGATCATCCGGGTCGTCTTCCCCGAGCTGTCCGAAGAGCGCAGGCGTGAGTACATCAAGGTCGCGCGGCACAAGGCGGAGGACAGCCGGGTCTCCATCCGCAACATCCGCAGGCACGCCAAGGACTCGCTGGACAAGCTGGTCAAGGACGGCGAGGCGGGCGAGGACGAGGGCCGCCGGGCAGAGCGGGAACTCGAGGACCTCACCCATAACTACGTCGGCCAGATAGACGAGCTGCTCAGGCACAAGGAAGCCGAGCTCCTCGAGGTATAGCTTGCGCCAAGACACGCAGCAGGACGCACCAGCGCGAGGACGCCGGTCCGGTGTCTGACGATCGCGGCGGGCAGCTCGCGCAGGGCACGGCCGATCCCCCGAGCGAGCCAAAGCGGACCAGGACGGGCCGCAACCTCCCGGCGGCCATCGGGATCGGCGTCGCGCTCGGCGGCCTGGTGATCCTCACGCTGTTCACGGTCAAGGCAACTTTTCTCGCCTACATGGGCGCGGTCGTGGCGGTCGGCCTGTGGGAACTACGTCACGTGCTGGCCGACCGCGAGATCAGCATTCCGCTGACCCCGATCGTCGCGGGCGGCGCCGCGATGTTCACGCTGGCCTACTGGTACGGGGCGCAGCCCGCCCTGGCGGCGCTGGCCGTCACGGTCCTGGTGCTGATGGCCTGGCGGCTGCCCGGCGGCCCGGCGGGCTACCTGCGCGACCTGAGCGCGAGCGTCTTCACGCTGGCGTGGGTGCCGATGCTCGGGGTGTTCGTGCCGCTGATGCTGTCCAGGCCCGACGGCGCCCGGCGCACGCTCATCTTCATCCTGCTCGCCGTCTGCAGCGACGTCGGCGGGTACTTCGCCGGGATCTTCACCGGCCGTCACCCGATGGCCCCCGGCATCAGCCCGAAGAAGACCTGGGAGGGCTTCGGCGGCTCCGTGGCCGCCTGCCTTGCGGCCGGGGGCGTCTCACTGCCCCTGCTGCTGCACGCGCACGCGTGGCAGGGCCTGGTCCTCGGCGCGGTGGCGGTCGCCGCGGCGACCCTCGGCGACCTGGTCGAGTCCATGATCAAGCGCGACCTGGAGATCAAGGACATGGGCCGGATATTTCCCGGGCACGGCGGCGCGATGGACCGGCTCGACTCGCTGGTCTTCGTCGCCCCGGTGATCTGGCTGCTACTGGCCGTGTTCGTGCCGCACGCCGCCGGATGATCCGTTAGCTCACAACCCAGCTGCGGCGCTGTGCCGCGAGATGCGTGACCAGGCTGGCCGGCCCGCGCTCCGCCGCCAGCACGCGCTCGGTGTCGCTGATCGGGATCATCCACAGCCACCGGACCGGCTCGCCGTGCAGCGAGAAGCCGGACAGGTCGGGCACGTCGGGCCCGAGCAGGCTGGCCGGCTCGTCGAGGAAGAGCACGGCCTCGTTGCCCCGGC
>JASHQP010000696.1 GCA_030039095.1 Streptosporangiaceae bacterium | reverse complement strand
GGCCTATGCCGTGGTCAAGCTGCCGGTCACGGCGGCCGAGGCTTACGCGGCCGCGCTCGCAGCCCTCGGCCTCGCGGCCGCGAGCTACCCGTTCTGGTGGGCGCTGTTCCGCAACCACCCCGCCGGAACGCACCTGCAGCCGGTGACGGTGCTCACCCCGTTCGGCGGGTTCGGCGTGGCCACGTTCCCCGGCACCTGGGCCGCGTTCGGGGCCGGCGTGGTCATGGTTCTCGCCGCGCCGTGGCTCGCACGCGGGGCCGCAGCGGCGGACTGCTGGCTGATGCGCGCGATGCTGGGCCCCGGCCGGCTCGCGCAGCGGGTCGCCGACCTGGAGCAGAGCAGGGCGCTGGCCGTAGAGGACTCCGCGGCGCTGCTGCGCCGGGTCGAACGCGATCTGCACGACGGCGCCCAGATCCGGCTGGCCACGCTGGCCATGAACCTCGGCATGGCCAGGGAAAGGCTGGAGGAAGACGCCGATCCTGAGCTCCGCGACCTGGTCGACGCCGCCCGTCAGGGTGCCAAGGACGCGCTGGCCGACCTGCGCAACCTGGCGAGGGGCATCCACCCGCCGGCGCTGGACAACGGCCTGCCCGACGCGCTGGCCACGCTGGCCGCCAGCAGCGTGATCCCGGTCGAGCTCACCGCGGGCACCCCGCAGCGGCCGGCCCCGGCCATCGAGACCATCGCGTACTTCTGCGTCGCGGAACTGCTGGCCAACGCCGTCAAGCACAGTGGCGCGAACAAGATCAGCATTGAGCTCGCCGGGCAGGGCGACGCGCTCGTGCTGCGGGTATCCGACGACGGCGTGGGCGGCGCGAACCAGGCGCTCGGCACCGGCCTGGCCGGCCTGGCCCAGCGCGTGCGCACCGTCGACGGCCAGGTGCACGTCGCCAGCCCGGCCGGCGGCCCGACGCAGATCACCGTCACCCTGCCGATGCACGCCTGAGCCCATGGCAAGATCCCACAGTGAGCCAGCTGGAGGCCGGCCGATGCGCGTTGTGATCGCCGAGGATGCTGCCCTGTTCCGGGAGGGCCTCGCCCGGCTGATCACCGACCGCGGTCACGAGGTCGTCGCCGCGGTCGGCGACGCCGACGCGCTGCTCGAGGCCGTGAACGCGCACGAACCCGACGTCGCCGTGGCCGACATCCGGATGCCGCCCACGCACACCGACGAGGGCCTGCGCGCCGCCATCGAGCTGCGCCGCGACCATCCGCGTACCGGCGTGCTCGTGCTGTCCCAGTACGTCGAGACCAGGTACGCGGCGCGGCTGCTCGAGGGCAACGCGTCCGGCGTCGGCTACCTGCTCAAGGACCGGGTGGCCGACGTGGCGGAGTTCGCCGACGCGCTGACCCGGGTGGCCGCGGGCGGCACCGCGCTCGACCCCGAGGTGGTCAGCCAGCTCGTGCGCGTCACCCGGCACGCTCAGGGCGTGGCCACGCTGACGCCGCGAGAACGCGACGTGCTGTCGCTGATGGCCGAGGGCCGGTCCAACGCCGGGATCGCCGCCGCCCTCGTGGTCTCGGCCGGGGTGGTCGAGAAGCACGTGGCCAGCATCTTCGGCAAGCTGGGCCTGCCGCCGTCCGAGGCGGACAACCGCCGCGTCCTCGCGGTGCTGCGCTACCTGGGCTCCTGAGGCCGGATCAGGTGGCCGGCAGCGTGAACGTCTGGCTGACCCGGGCGTGCGCGGCGCGCTTGCCCGGCCGTGACCACGATCGCACTCGCGGCCCCAGCGGCCGCGATCAGTCCGGCCCCCAGCAGGGCGCGCGCACGGGTGAGCTTCATCAAGGACCCCCTTTGGACGGGTTCCATCGCCCATCACCTGATATGGAGACGCCCGAACCGCGACAACGGATCAAAAAATCTTGGCGCGACCTACCATCAGGCCAAATGGCCGGAACGTTACCGTCCGCGGCTGGTCAGAGGTCCGGGATGCCGAGATCGAGGTTGGGGCGGTCCAGCCCGCCGTCGACCTCGACGATCTTTCCGGTGATATACGACCCGGCGGGCGAGACCAGGAACAGCACCGCCGCGGCGACGTCCTCCGGGTCGCCGATCCGCCCGAGCGGCGTCGACCGCTCCATCTGACCCCGGAGTTCGTCGTTGGTGAGCACGATGTCGAGCGCGGACGTCGCCACAGACCCGACCGCGATCGCGTTCACCCGGATCCTGGGCGCCAGATCGGCGGCGGCGAGCCGGGTGTACTGCGTCACGGCCGCCTTGGCGGTGCCGTAGGCAAGGTAGCCGCGGCCGGAGACCCGCCCGATCACCGACGAGATGTTGACCACCGCGCCGGCCTGGTCCGGCGACTCGAGCAGGTGCGGCACGGCCGCGAGCGTCAGGGCGTGCGCGATCTCGACGTTGAACGCGAACGCGCTGGCCAGGTGCCGTGCCTTGGTCGCGAGGAACGGCCGGGGCATCGCGCCGCCCACGTTGTTGACCACGATGTCCAGCCTCCCGAACGCGTCAACGGCCGCGTCGGCGAGGCCGGCGGCGGCGTCGAGGTCACTCAGGTCGGCGGGGACGACGACGGCCCGCCGCCCGGCTGCCTCGACCTCGCGCGCCACCTTGGCCAGCTGGTCCTCAGTGCGCGCGGAGATCAGCACGTCGGCGCCGGCCTGAGCCAGCGCGATCGCGGTGGCCGCGCCGATGCCCCGGCCGGCGCCGGTCACCACCGCCGCGCGATCGGTCACGCGGAAGCGATCCAGGATCATGGGTCCGTCCCTGCCTGTCGGGTGCGGTAAGCCTATGGATAACTAGAACACGTTTCAATTCCCTGGACCGAGGCGTTCGGACGCCGTGCTCGCCGTCAGCCGTCAGTGGATGTACCGATGGGCCTGCAAGAAGCGGCCCATTGGTACATCGATGGGCCCGCGATATGGAAGGGCGCGCGTGGCAGGGGGTGCGCGAGGCAGGGGGTCCGCGGAAGCGGGCTGTCACGTTTCCGTGCCGCCCGGGGTCGTAAGAAGGGAGCAACGAAGCGGAAGGGGGATGAGCGGCGATGGTCCGCACGCTGAGCCTGATCGTCCGGAACGTCGTGTTCACGATCGTGGTGCCCGGCCTGGGTGGTGTCTGGGCGCCGTGGCGGATCGTCCAGGACCACGGCGGCACGATTACGCCAGCAACGTGGCCGGCCGCAGTGGTGATCGCGGCCGGGGCTGCGCTGTACGCGTGGTGCGTCTGGAACTTCGCCTCGGTCGGGAACGGCACCCCCGGGCTCTGGGACGCGCCGCAGCGCGTGGTCGCGACCGGCCCGTACCGCTGGGTGCGCAACCCGATCTACATCGGCGCGCTGATGGTCACGGCGGGAGAGGCGTGGCTGTTCGCCTCGCCGTGGCTGCTGGCGTACGCGGCCGCGATGGCGGTGTTCTGCCACCTGTTCGTCACCGGGTACGAGGAACGCGTGCTGCGCCGCCGCTTCGACGGCAGCTACCTGGAGTACCGCCAGGCGGTCCCGCGCTGGATCCCCCGCCGGCCGCGGCTGGCCGGGGAAGCAAGGTGAGGGTCGCCGCGGCGGCCTGATGCCCTCGCCGGCCCGGCGCCCATGAGCCGTGGCCGGCCGATACCCTGGCCGGCCTCGACCCGGCGGGCTGGGACGCGGACCCCGGCTTCGCCAGCCAGGTGCTGTGGTTCGACGCGCTGATCGGTGGGCTGACGGCCTTGTCACTGGCGGCGGGACCCGACCTGGCAGACTTGACGGGGTGAGCGGCTCGGGCAGCTCGGCGCGGGAGTCCGCAGGGGCGGGCGAGTCAGCGGCTGTCGTCGCGTTCTGGCAAGATCTTGGACTGCCCGGGCTGGTCGATATCCACACGCATTTCATGCCGGCCAACGTGCTGGCCAAGGTCTGGGCGTACTTCGACCAGGGCCGGGCGCACCCCGATCATCCGTGGCGGATCGAGTACCGGCAGCCCGAGGACGAGCGGGTCGCGATGCTGCGGGCGTTCGGGGTGCGCCGGTTCAGCGCGCTGGCGTACCCGCACAAGCCGGGGATGGCGGCCTGGCTGAACGGCTGGGAGGCCGACTTCGCGGCCCGGACCCCGGACGCGCTGCACAGCGCCACGTTCTTCCCCGAGCCCGGTGCCGGCGCCTACGTGGCCGGGGCGATCACCGCGGGCGCGCGGCTGTTCAAGGCGCACCTGCAGGTCGGCGCCTATGACCCGCGCGACGGGCTGCTGGCCCCGGTCTGGGGGCTGCTGGCCGAGGCGCGGGTGCCGGTCGTGGTGCACTGCGGTTCCGGCCCGGTGCCTGGGCGGTTCACCGGTCCGGGCCCGATGTCCGAGGTCCTCGCCGCCCACCCGCGGCTGATCGCGATCATCGCCCACCTCGGGTCACCCGAGTACGCCGATTTCCTCGGCCTCGCCCGGCAGTATCCCGGTGTTTACCTGGATACCACGATGGCCTTTACCGACTTCCTTGAACGGATAGCCCCGTTCCCGGCGGAGCTGCGCCCCCGGCTGGCCGACGCGGGGGACCGGATCCTGCTGGGCACCGACTTCCCGAACATCCCGTACTCCTACCTGCACCAGCTGCAGGCCCTGGCCCGGCTCGACCTCGGCGAGCCGTGGCTGCGTGCGGTATGCCACGACAACGCCGTCGCGCTGCTGGGACTGTGAGCCGTGCCCGGTACCCGCGAGCAGCCGAGCAAGGGCGATCCCCGGCTGGCTCCGTACCAGCGCAAACGAGATTTCGGCCGGACTCCCGAGCCGGAAGGCGCCCCGCCGCAGGCTGATCCGGCCGGCCGCCGGTTCGTGGTGCAGCGGCACCGGGCCCGCCGGCTGCACTATGACCTGCGGTTCGAGATCGACGGCGTGCTGGCGAGCTGGGCGGTGCCCAAGGGGCCGACGCTCGACCCCGCCGTGCGGCGGATCGCGGTGCACGTCGAGGACCACCCGATCGAGTACCTGGAGTTCGAGGGCATCATCCCGCGCGGCGAGTACGGCGGCGGCGACGTGATCGTCTGGGACATCGGGACGTGGGAGCCGCACGAGACCGACGACCCGGCGGCCGCAGTCGCCGCGGGCGAACTGCACGCCGACGTGTCCGGGCAGAAGCTGCGCGGGCGCTTCATCCTCGTGCAGACCGGCCACGGCCGCGACGACGAGAGCCAGTGGCTGCTGCTGCACAAGCACGACGAGGACGCCGTTGCGGGCTGGGATCCGGAGGACTACCCCCGGTCGGTGCTGAGCGGGCGCACCAACGACGAGGTCAAGGCCGACCCGCACCGGATGTGGCGTTCCGACCTGCCGCCGGGCGAGGCGTCGGTGCCGATCGGCGACACCCCGGACACCCCGCCGGCCGGCCTGCTGGCCGGCGGGCCGAGCCGCCGCGAGCTGGATGCCCTCGACGCACTTGGCCACGAGGGCACCTGGGAGGTGTTCGGGCAGCGGCTCAAGGTCACGAACCTGGACAAGGAGATGTTCCCCGGCCGGGACGGCGAGCCGCCGGTGACCAAGCGCGAGTTCATCCGCTACGCGGCCAGGATCGCGCCGGTGATCCTGCCCTACACCGAGGGCCGCGCGCTGAACATGCACCGGTTCCCCGGGGGCGCGCAGACCAGGGGGTTCTGGCACAAGCAGCTTCCCGAGCACGCCCCGGACTGGATACCGCGCTGGAACAACCCAAACGCCGACCGCGGCGACGCCACCACGTACCTGGTCGTGGACGAGCCCGCCGCGCTGGTGTGGGCGGCGAACTTCGGCGCGCTGGAGTGGCACGCGTGGACCGCGCGCATCGACGAGCCGCGGCTGCCCACGTACGCGCTCATCGACATCGACGCCGGCGCGGATACGTCATGGGAGGACGTCCTGGTGCTGGCCCGGCTGCACCGAACCGCCCTCGAGCATCTGGGCGTGCGGGCGCAGCCCAAGGTGACCGGGCACACCGGCATCCAGATCTGGGTGCCGATCAGCCGTGGCCCCACCTACGAGGACACCCGCAAGTGGGTGGAGCAGCTGTCCAAGGCCGTCGGCGCGGTCGTGCCGGACATGGTCAGCTGGCAGTGGGACGTGGGCAAGCGGCAGGGCCGTGCCCGGCTCGACTACACGCAGAACGTCAAGAACAAGACGCTGGTCGCGCCGTACAGCCCGCGCCCGGCGCCGGGGGCGCCGGTCTCCGTGCCGATCGCATGGGCCGAGCTGGACGACCCGTCGCTGCGGCCGGACGGGTTCACGATCCGCACGGTGTTCGACCGGCTGGCCGAGCGCGGCGACCCGTTCCGCACCGTTCTCGGCCCCGGCCAGTCACTCCCCCCGATCACCTAGCCGCCGACAGCGACAGCGACGGCGTCGGCAGCAGCATCGGCGAGCGCCGTGAGCGGGCCGCGCATCGAGAACGCACGTGCGCCAGCGCTCACCTCGAAGTTCCGTATCTTGCTATAGACAGATTTATATTACTCAATCGTCATATCGGGTGTATCCAGCCCGCCTGGCGAAGCTGGCCGAAGCCAGAATGGTGGTTCAACGGGCGTAACAGGCGCGGGGGTCTGTCACCATCAGAAAGGTGTCATGAATGCCATCGAACGGGGATTTCATCACGCGGGCGCCAGCTGAGATATTCGGTCGTCACCCGGGGTACGGATTCGCCGGGTCGGGGGTCAGCACGGCGATCGGCAACTACACGACCACCGCCACCGACCTGCCGTTTCCCGGCAGCGAGCTGGGTCTGCTCAGCTGGCAGCGCACCTACAACTCGCTCAGCACCGCAGCCGGAGCGCTGGGGCAGGGCTGGACCACCTCGTTAAGCTCGCGCCTGCAGGCCAGCCCCGGGCAGGGCCTGCTCCATCACACGGCGGGGCCGGTGACGTTCTTCGACGACGACGGCCGGGTGCTGCCGTTCAGCCCGGCCGCGGATGGCGGGTTCACCTCTCCGCAGGACCTCGACGCCAGCCTTCTGCGGGCGGCGGACGGGAGCTTCACGCTCACCTTCAACTCCGGCGAGGTGTGGGCGTTCGACCCCTCCGGCCGACTGACCCAGCGACAGCAGGCCGGGCAGCAGGTAACGCTCGGGTATAACGCCGCCGGGGAACTGGTGACGGCCGCGCACTCGTCGGGCAGGCAGCTGTCCTTCTCCTATGATCCGGCCGGCCGGCTCGCCAGCGCGGCCGTCAGCGACGGCCGCACCGTTGCCTACGCTTACACCGCGGGCGGGCTGCTGGAGTCGGTGACGCTTCCAGGCGGGGCGGTGACCCGCTTCGCGGCCGCGTCCGGGGGGCAGGTCGGCCAGATCACCGATGCCGACGGCGTTCTGCTCGTCACGAACTCCTACGACGACCGAGGGCGTGTCAGGCAGCAGGTGCTGCCGGCCGGCGCCGAGGTGGGCTTCGGCTATGGCGACGACACCGGGGCCACGACAGTGACCGTCCCGGGCGGGCAGATGGTGTTCCAGGCCGACCCGTCGGGGCGCATGGTCAAGGTCACCGACCCGGGCGGCAACGCCGCCACGTTCGCTTTCGGCGCCGACGGCCGGCTGACCGAGGCGGTCGGGCCCGGCGGCACCGTCCTGGCCCAGGGCTACGATGCTGCCGGTCACGTGACCTCCAGCAGCTACGGCGGGGCCACCACGACCTCGGTCTTCGACGGCGCGGGCCGCATTGCCACGGTCACCGGCCCTTTGGGCGGGGCGATCAGCTTCGCCTACCCCGAGGACAGCCGGATCCCTTCGACGGTCACGAGCCCAACCGGGGGCACGACGCAGCTGGCGCAAGCCGACGGACAGGTCACCAGCCGGACCGACCCGGACGGCGGGACCACCACCTACACCTACAATGCCGCGGGCGAACTGGTGGCCGTGACGAACCCGCTGGGCGAAGTGACCCGCTACGTTTACGACGCGGCGGGGCGGCGCGTCGAGCAGGTCGCGCCGTCCGGGGCGACCACTCGATGGGCCCATGACGCGGCGGGGCGCATCACCGCGGTCACAAACCCCGACGGCGAGGTGACCAGCTATCAGTACTCCGCGGCGGGGCGGCTGCAGGCTGTCACGGAACCGACGGGAGCGTCCACGACCTACGGCTACGACACGGCCGGGAACCAGACCAGCGTCACCGACCCGCTCGGCCGGACCACCAGCTACGGATATGACAGCGAGGGCCGGCGCGTCACGGCCACCGACCCGGCGGGCGGGGTTACTCGCCACGCCTACGACCAGCTCGGCCGGCTGACCAGCGTCACCAGCCCGGTCGGCGCGGTCACCAGCTATACCTACGACCCCGCCGGCAACCAGACCGCGATGCAGACGCCCTCCGGGACCACCCACACCAGCTATGACGCCCGCGGCAACCCGGTCGAGGTGACCGACCCTGCCGGCGGCGTTTCCCGGTATGAGTACGACGCCGCAGACCAGGTCACCACCCGCACCGATCCCGGCGGCGAACTATGGCGATACGGCTACGACCAGGCCGGCAACCGCATCACGGAAACCGACCCGCTCGGCAACGTCACCACGTATCAGTGGACGCCGGGAGGCCGGCTTGCGGCCGAGATCGACCCGCTCGGCCGCAAGACTGCCCACACTTACGACAAGGCCGGGCAGCTCACAGAGACCACGAACCCGGCCGGCGGTGTCACCGGCTACGCCTACGACTCCGACGGCCACCGGATATCCGAGGTGTCCCCGGGCGGCCTGCTGACCAGGTATCAATACGACCCGGCGGGCCAGCAGACCGCCATCGTCGGCCCGCGGGGCTGGATCACCCAGTACGCCTACAACGCCCGGGGGCAGGGGACCCGGGTGATCAGCCCCGGCGGCGCGGTGACGCAGTTCGGTTACGACGCCGCGGGGCAGCTCACCGCGGTGACCGACGCCAACGGGTCGGTCACCGGCTATGGCTACGACCAGAACGGGAACCTGGTCATGGTGACCGGCCCCAAGGACGCGGTCACCCGTTACGCGTACGACGCCGCCGGACACGAGATCTCGGTCACCGACCCGCTCGGCCGGGTAACCAGCAGCGCCTACGACGCGGCTGGGAACCTGGTCGAGATCACCGGCCCGGCCGGTCACGTGCAGCACCTGTCCTACGACCCGGACGGGCGGCTGACCCAGCACACCGCCGACGACGGCACCGAGGTCGCGTTCAGCTACGACGCGGCGGGACGACGGCTCACCATGACCGACGAGACCGGCACCACCCGCTACTCCTACGACGCGGCCGGGCACCTGGTGAGCGAGACCGCACCAGACGGGACGGTGCTCACCGCCGCGTACGACGCGGCCGGGCAGACGATCAGCCTGGGCTACCCCAGCGGCCTGCGGGTCAGCTTCACCTACGATCCCAACGGCCGGCTGACCGGCCTGCAGGACTCCCGCGCCGGGGACGCGGCCTACGCGCTGGATCCGGACGGGCTTCTGCTGACCGAGCAACTGCCCGGCAGGCTGGCGCGCCGTTACCACTACGACGGGGGCCTGCTGCACAGGTTCGTGGTCATCCGCGACGGGCACCCGGTCACCGACACCTCGTTCACCCGCGACCCCGACGGCCGGATCCTGACCCAGCGCAACAGCGACGGAACCCGGGAATACCGCTACGACCGGACCGGGCAGCTCGTCTACACCGTCACCCACGCGGCGGAACGGCCCACGGCCGGCGCGAGGCCCGGGCCGCGCCCCGAGGACAGACGTGAGGACAGAGCGGTGCACATCGGCTATGACGCGGCCGGCAACCGGGCCAGCCTGCGCCGCGGCGGCACCGAGACGCACTTCCACTACGACGAGGCGGATCAGCTGCTCGCAGCCGAGACCAGCGGCCGACGGGCCGAGTACCGCTACGACCCGTCCGGCCGGCTCGTCGAGGAAACCGAGGGTGGCCGCCGGCGCGTCATCCGCTACGACGGGCTGGGACGCCCGGTCCAGGTCACCGTGAGCTCACCGGACGGCGACGAGCGCATCCGGGCCGCGTTCACCGGAGACGGCCTGCCCGCCTCGCTGGTCCTCACCGCCGGCGACCGGCGCGGCGAAGAACACACGGCCTCGGTCCAGTACCGGTGGACCGCGACCGACGCGCTGCCGCAGATCCTGTCCCAGCGCGCCGAGCCGCACCTGGACGACGCCGAGGACGACCTGGCCGGCCGGCTCAGCGCCGACTTCAGCTACGGGTATGAGCGGACCTTCGCCAGCTGGCCGGACGGCGCCGAAGCCTTCCACCTCGACTGGTCCGGATCGGCGGTGCGGACCGAGGAGACGGCCGCCTGGGCGCTGGCCGACCGTTACAGCCCATTCGGCGAGCCCGAAGGCGTCCAGCGCGCGGGCCGAGCCGGCCGCCGGGCTCCCGATCTGCCCAGGTTCGGATTCCAGGGCGAGCTGACGCTGCGGGACATGATCTTCCTGCGCGCCCGCAGCTACGACACCTCCCTCGGCCGGTTCACCACCCGCGACCCCGCCCCCCTCTCGCCGAGACAGCCGGTCAACCCATACGCCTACGCCGGCAACGACCCCGTCAACAACACCGACCCCCGCGGCACCTGCTTCCTCCCGGTCGGCTGCGGCGAACTCCACCACATCGCCAGCGGCTTCGACGCCGCCCGGCACGAAGCCGCGCACCTTGGCGACACCCTCCGCCACGATGCCGCGCATATCGGCGACATCCTCCGCCACGATGCCGCGCACATTGGGGACATCGCCCGGCACGATGCCGCGCACTATTTCGATGCAGCCCGCCACGAGATCGCGACCCACCCGCTGATCGACGGCATCGTTGGCGCAGTCGTCGCACTGGCGGTAGCGCTGCTCGCGCCGGAGGTTATCCTCGCGGCCCTGGCGGTCATCGAAGTGGCCCTGGACATTATCGAGCTCGCCCTGGCAATCATGGCGTTGGTGCGACTCATTCACATCCTCGGCAAAGTGGTCGAGCCAGAAGAACCCCGAACCCGTGACTTCGCCCACGGAACCACCCTGGAAAACGCCCAGAGTATCGTGAGTGACGGGCTCAACGAGGCCAAGGCCAGGGCCGCGTCCAGGGGCGGCAGATTCAGCGAGCCGGGATCGTTCTTCACCTTCGAGGTAACGCCGGCGGACACCGAGGGTATCCAGCTCGCTTACGAGATGGGGCTCCGTGCGGGAAAGACGGGACAAGTCGTGGTGCTTATCTGTTACCTCCCCGTCTCGGTTATGCGGCAACTCGAGGGCGCGGGCCTCGTCAGGACCGATCCGATCCCGGGAGTCAGGGTGCCCGAGACGGTGTTCAGGCCGGGGGCGTTCGAGCGCATCAATCAGACTGCAAAGTGGGAGATCATCAAGCCATGACGCCGCCGGCGGATCCGCATTCCTATGATTCGAGCCTTATCAAGCCCATCCGCCCACCAGAGGTTGAGGGCGAAGAAGGGCACTGGCATGCCTCGTGGCAACTGAGGCTGGCTGGTCCGGTAAGCCCGGAGGATCTGCGGAGGGTTCAGGACGAGGTGGCCGAGGCGAACGGGATCGAACTTCACCTGGAGACGATCTCGGAGTCAAGGGTGAGAATGGAGATGATCACGGCTGTTCACCCCCTTGACGTCGAGGCGTGGCCGCTGGTGGATTCGACGCTGCTTGCCCTCGACAGGCTGCTCGGCCTTGCCGAGATCAACGACTGCCCGCGTAACTGGTGGCGGCCCTTCAGGTAAGCCGCCCCGCCAGCGCCACGTCGCGGACGGAACGGTGAAGACGGGCGTCCCGGCACGCGCATCCGGCGATTGACCCCGGCCCTGTCAGGGCAGTACGAAAAGAGCCGGGCCGGGCTGGCGGGAGGAGTAGGGCACGTGGATGAGCGGGCGGGGCAGCCAGCGGCCGAGGCCGACCTCGTGGACGTCGCCAGACTGGTTACTGCCTTTTACGCAGAGCACCCAGACCCGAACGAACCAGGTCAGCAGGTTGCATTCGGCACGTCGGGTCACCGGGGCTCGGCGTTGCGGCTGTCGTTCAACGAGGACCACATCGCCGCGACCTCCCAGGCGATCTGCGACTACCGGGCCCGCGCCGGGATCACCGGGCCGCTCTACATCGGCCGGGATACGCACGCGCTGTCCGAGCCCGCGTTCGTCACCGCGCTCGAGGTGCTGGCCGCCAACGACGTGCGCGTGCTCGCCGACAGCCGGGACGGCTACACGCCGACCCCGGCGGTCTCGCTGGCGATCGGTGAGTACAACGACGGCCGGACGGACGGCCTGTCCGACGGGATCGTGGTCACCCCCTCGCACAACCCGCCCGAGGACGGGGGGTTCAAGTACAATCCGCCGGACGGCGGCCCCGCGGGCACGCAGATCACCTCGGTGATCCAGGACCGGGCCAACGAGCTGCTGCGCGACGGGCTGAAGCAGGTTCGCAGGTTCCGCTACGACCGGGCCAGGGCCGCCACCGGCGGCCATGACTTCCTCGGCCAGTACACCGCCGCGCTGCCGTCGGTGGTGGACATGGAGGCGGTGCGGTCCGCGGGCCTGCGGATCGGTGCCGACCCGCTCGGCGGGGCGAGCGTGGCCTACTGGGGCGAGATCGGCGGCCGGTTCGGCCTCGACCTGACCGTCGTCAACCCGGCGGTCGACCCGACGTTCCGCTTCATGACCCTGGACTGGGACGGCCGGATCCGGATGGACTGCTCGTCGCCGTACGCGATGGCGTCGCTGATCGAGCGCCGCGCCGACTTCGCGATCGCGACCGGCAACGACACCGACGCGGACCGGCACGGCATCGTCACCCCGCAGGCCGGCCTGCTCAACCCCAACCACTACCTGGCCGCGGCGATCGGCTACCTGTACCGCCACCGGGAGAACTGGCCGGCCGGATCCGCCGTCGGCAAGACCATGGTGAGCTCCTCCATCATCGACCGGGTCACCGAGGCGGCCGGACGCCGGCTGTATGAGGTGCCGGTCGGGTTCAAGTGGTTCGTGCCCGGCCTGCTCGACGGGACCGTTGCGTTCGGCGGCGAGGAGAGCGCCGGGGCCTCGTTCCTGCGCCGGGACGGACGGGTGTGGACGACCGACAAGGACGGGATCATCCTCGCGCTGCTGGCCAGCGAGATCACCGCGATCACCGGCCAGACGCCCGCCGAGCGGTACCGGGACATCACCAGCCGGCTCGGCGACCCGGTCTACGAGCGCATCGACGCCCCGGCGACCCGCGAGCAGAGGGCCGCGCTGGCCAGGCTCAGCCCGGACCAGGTCGGCGTGGCCGAGCTCGCGGGCGATAAGGTGCAGGCCCGGCTCACCAGGGCACCCGGCAACGGCGAGCCGCTGGGCGGGCTCAAGGTGATCACGGAGTCCGGATGGTTCGCCGCGCGGCCATCCGGCACCGAGGACGTCTATAAGCTCTACGCTGAGTCGTTCCAGGGAGCAGATCACCTTGCGCGGATCCAGGCCGAGGCACAGCAGATCATCGAGTCCGTGCTGCGCGGCTGACCCGCGCCGGGCGCCATGAGCACGTTCGGCGCCCGCTTCCGGCGGCTGCTGCAGCAGCCCGGCAGCGCCGACCTGGCCCGCTACCAGCGGTTGCTCCCCGCGATCGAGGCGCGCGAAGCGGAGCTTGGCGACGCGGGGGACGACGCGTTCCGGGTCCTGGCACGAGATGCCCGTGACGACGGCGAGTTCTGCGCAATCGGGCGGGAGGCCGCGCGGCGGGCGCTGGGCGAGCGCCCCTTCGACGTGCAGCTCATCGGCACGCTGGCGATGCTGCAGGGCCAGATCGCGGAGATGGCCACCGGCGAGGGCAAGACCCTGGCCGGCGCGCTCGCGGCCGCCCGGTACGCGCTGGCCGGGCGGTCGGTGCAGGTCGCGTCCGTCAACGACTACCTGGCCCAGCGGGACGCCGAGTGGATGCGGCCGCTGTACGACCTGCTCGGCGTCACCGCCGGCCACATCACGGCGGCGTCGACGCCGCAGCAGCGGCGGGACGCGTACGACGCGCAGGTGACCTACGCGCCGATCAGCGAGATCGGGTTCGACGTGCTGCGCGACCGGCTGGTCACCGACCCCGACGACCTGGTCGCCGCTCAGCCCGACGTGCTGCTGATCGACGAGGCCGACTCGGTGCTGATCGACGAGGCGCTGGTGCCGCTGGTGCTGGCCGGCGCCACGGCCGGGACCGACGCCGACCTGGAGATGGCGGAGGTCGTGCGCGCGCTGCGGCCGGGCCTGCACTACGAGACCGACGACAACGGCCGTAACGCGACGCTCACCGATGACGGTGCCCGCGCGGCCGAGCAGGCCCTGGGCGGCATCGACCTGTACGCCGCCGACCAGATCGACGCGCTGACCAGGCTCAACGTGGCGCTGCACGCGCACGCGCTGCTGCGCCGCGATGTCGACTACATCATCCGCGACGGCCGGGTGCGGCTGATCAGCGCCTCCCGCGGCCGGGTGGCCGAGCTGCAGCGCTGGCCGGACGGGCTGCAGGCCGCGGTCGAGGCCAAGGAGGGCATCGCGGCCAGCGAGAGCGGCGAGATCCTGGACAGCATCACTGTCGAGTCGCTGGTCCGGCGCTACCCGCGGGTGTGCGGGATGACCGGGACGGCCGTCACCGTCGGCGACCAGCTCCGCCAGTTCTACGGGCTCGAGGTCGCGGTGATCCCGCCGAACAAGCCGTGCGTGCGCGTGGACGAGCCGGACCGCCTGTACGCGACCATGGGCCAGAAGGAGAAGGCGATCGTCGCCGAGATCGCCGGGGCCAATGCGACCGGGCAGCCGGTCCTGATCGGCACCCTGGACATCGCCGAGTCGGAACGGCTGTCGCGCCGCCTCACCGCCGCCGGGCTGGATCACGTCGTGCTCAACGCCAAGAACGACGCGCACGAGGCGGCGATCGTCGCCGAGGCCGGGGCGTACGGCGCGATCACCGTGTCCACGCAGATGGCCGGGCGGGGCACGGACATCCGGCTCGGCGGCAGCGGCAAGGGTGCCGGGGGCGGGAACGGCGGCGCGGGCGGGGGAGGTACCGATGTCGCGGCCGAGCACGACCGGGTGGCCGAGCTCGGCGGGCTGTACGTCATCGGAACCGGACGGCATGCGAGCAGCCGGCTCGACAACCAGCTGCGCGGCCGGTCCGGGCGCCAGGGGGATCCCGGCGACTCGGTGTTCTTCGTCTCGATGGAGGACGAGCTGATCACCAGCTACGCTCCGGACACGCCGGCCCCGCGCGACGTGGCCGCCGACGGCCGGGTCCGCGACGCGAAGGCGGCCGAGGCGGTGGCACACGCGCAGCGGGTCGCTGACGGCGCGAACCTGGAGATCCACCGCAACACCTACCGCTACCACGAGCTGATCGAGAAGCAGCGCGAGATCGTGCTCGAGCACCGGGACCGGCTGATGCGCGGCGACGCGGCCCTGGTCGCGCTCGGCACCCGCCGCCCGGAGCGGTTCGAGGAGCTGTCCGCGACGGTCGACGAGGACGTGCTCACCGCCGCGGCGCGGACGATCGTGCTCTACCACCTCGACCGCGGCTGGGCCGACCACCTGGCCGAGCTCGCCGGTATCCGCGAGGGCATCCACCTGCGCGCGCTCGGCACCGGCGCGCTGGGCGGGGGCCGTGACCCGCTGGGCGACTTCCAGACCGAGGCGGTAAAGCTGTTCACCAGCCTGCTCGACCGGGTCCAGGACGAGTCCGCCGAGACGTTCCGCACGGCACCGATCACCTCGGCGGGCGTCGACCTCGACGCCGCCGGGCTCGCGCGCCCGACCGCGACCTGGACATACGTGGTGCAGGACAACCCGTTCGGCAGCGCGATGGAGCGGGCCATGCGCAGGCTTGCCGGCCGCAGGGACCGTCAATGATGATGGCTGAACGAGGCTGAATCTTGCGAAGGGGGCCGCCATGACACCGGCAACGGGAACGCCCTCCGCGTGCGTCCGGTCCGGTATCGACCCGTTCGGCGACGAGTTCCTCGCCGACCCGTTCCCGGCTCTGGCCCAGATCCGGAACGCAGCCCCGGTGGTCTACCTGGAGCGGTACGGCGTGTTCGCCGTCGCGCGGCACGAGCAGGTCAGCTCCGTGCTGCGGGATCCTTCGGTGTTCTCGTCCGCCGCCGGCGTCGGGATCAGCAACTTCGCGACCGAGAAGCCGTGGCGCAAGCCGAGCATCCTGCTCGAGGTCGACCCCCCGGTGCACACGCACAACCGGCGGGTCGTGGCCCGCGCGCTCGCGCCGCGCTCGCTCTCCTACCTGCAGGAGATCTTCGACCGGCGCGCCGGTGAGCTGGCCGGTGAGCTGGTTTCGCGTGGCTCGTTCGACGCGGTGCCCGACCTGGCCGAGATCTTCCCCACGCGGGTGTTTCCCGAGGCGTTCGGTATCGCCACGGACGGCCGGGACCAGCTGCTCGCCTACGGGGCGATGGTCTTCAACGGGCACGGCCCGCGCAACCACCTGTTCGAGTCGTCGATGGCGGGAGCCGAGGGCGTGATCGGCTGGATCACCGAGCAGTGCTCGCGGTCCTCGCTGCGCCCGGACGGCCTCGGCGCGCTGATCTACGCCGGGGTCGACGCGGGCGAGGTGACCGAGGAGGAGGCCGCGCTGCTGGTCCGCTCGTTCCTGTCGGCCGGCCTGGACACCACGGTGAGCGCGATCGGCCTCGGGGTGCTCGACTTCGCCCGCTACCCGGACCAGTGGGACGCGCTGCGCGCGGACCCGTCGCTGGCCCGCAACGCGTTCGAGGAGGTGGTCCGGCGCGAGTCCCCGGTGGTGGGCTTCTTCCGGACCACCAGCAGGCCGGTGGACGTGGCAGGAACGCTGCTGCCCGCGGACGCGAAGGTGCTGGTGTTCTTCGCCGGGGCGAACCGCGACCCGCGGCGCTGGGAGGATCCGGACGGATTCGACATTCGCCGCAAGACCTCGGGCCACATGGGATTCGGCATCGGCGTGCACAACTGCGTCGGCCAGGTGATCGCGCGGATGGAGGGCGAGGCGGTGTTCCGGGCGCTGGCCGCCAGGGTCGCTTCGTGGCGGCTGACCGCCGAGCCCCGCCCGCGCCTCAACAACACCCTGCGCAGCCTGGACACGCTGCCGGTGGCGGTCGAGCCTGGATAGCAGCGGCGGCACACGGGCTTTGCCTTGGCTGCCGCGGCATGTATCAGGCGGCCGGGAAACGCCTCTGTTATCCAGAGGGCTGGCCCAGCGGCGCCGGGCCGGCGGCTGCAGGACGAGTGACGCTGGAGGTCATCGTGAGCAGTGGCCCGGCCGAGCCCGGCAACCCGGGCGATGATGAGCTCATCGCCCAGCTGCGTGAGATCGTGGCGGAGACCGACCCCGTGCCCGGGCCGCTCCTCGACGCCGCGCGCTCGGCATTCGAGCTGCGCGACCTGGACGCGATGCTCGCGGAGCTGGTGCACGACTCGGCGCTGGACACCCCGGCGATGACCATGAGGGGCGCCGGCGACGAGCGAATGCTGTCGTTCGTGGTTCGGGACGTCGCGATCGAGTGCCAGATCACCGCGCGCGGTTCGCAGCGAGACCTGCTCGGGCAGGTGGTCGGCGGCCGGGCGGAGGAGATGGACGTGCAGGTCACCGGGGCGGTTACGACCGTGCCCATCAACGCCGGCGGGCGGTTCAGCGTTCGCGGCCTTCCCGCCGGGCCGTTCCGCCTGCGCTGCCGGCTGACCGACGGGACCGGCGTGGTGACCAGCTGGGCAGCCCTATAGGGGAATCCGGCGAGGCAGCGTTGCAAACCCTGGTGCAGGCCGAGTCGGCCTCGGACGTGGCGGAAACCGCGCTGGGGCTTGTCTCGGCCGACCCGGTCCGGGCGGCCGAGCAGGCCCGGCGCGCACTCGAGCTGGCCCGCAGCCACGGTGACCCACACGCGCAGTCCATGGCCCACCGCGCGCTCGGGCTGGCAGCGCGCGAGCTCGGGAACCTTGCGACGGCGCTGAGAGCGCTCAGCACGGCCATCCGGGTCGCAGCCGACGCAGGACTCGACGTCCCGGCCGGGCAGGCGCGGATGAGCCGCGCGTTCGTCCTGCTGTCCCGGGGACAGATCACGGACGCGCTGCTGGACGCCGAGACCTCCGTCGTCAACCTGCGCGGGCTGGACCGGGCGCGTCTGCTCGCCCAGCACGGGCTCATCCTGCAGCGCGCCGGCCGCCTCGAGGACGCCCTGGCGGTGTACGCGGCGGCGATGCCCCCGCTGCGGCGCCACCGCGACCGGCTGTGGGAGGGGCGGCTGCGCAACAACCGCGCCGTCCTGTACGCCTACCAGGGGTCCTTCCGGCTCGCGGAGACGGACATTGCCCGGGCCGAGCGGCTGTTCGAGGAGCTGGAACTGCCCCGTGCCCTGGCCGGCGCCCGCTGGAATCACGGCTTTGTCGAGTCCCGTCGCGGCGACATTCCGGCCGCGCTGGCGGCGCTGGACGCGGCGGGTGAGGCGTACCGCCGGGCGGGCATGCCCGTGGGCCTGCTGCTCGTCGACCAGTGCGACGTGCTGCTCGCGGCGGGGCTCGCTGGCGAGGCCCGGCAGGTCGCCCGGACGGCGGTCGCCGAGCTCTCCGCGCAGCGGCAGCATGCCGACCTCGCCGAGGCGCGGCTGATGCTGGCCCGGGCCGAGCTGGCCGACGGTGCTGCGGCGGCCGCGAGGCGCACAGCCGCCGCGGCTCAGCGCAGTTTCGTGTCCCAGCAGAGGCTGAGCTGGGCGGCGGTGGCCAGGCACGTCGGCCTGCGCAGTGCGTGGGCCGACGGCGAGCGTTCCCCGGCGCTGCTGCGCTCGGCGCTGGAAACGGCCTCGAGACTGGAGGCGGCGGGATGGGCCGCCGCGGGCCTCGATACCCGGCTGCTGGCCGGGCGCATGGCCGTCGACCTGGGGCGGCTCGATGTCGCACAGGCCCAGCTGAGCACCGCGGCGCGCGCCAGGCGGTCACCCCACCTCGACCTGCAGACGCAGGCGTGGCATGCGCTGGCCCTGCTCCGGCTGCAGGCCGGTGACCGGCAAGGCGCGTACGCGGCCGTGTCGGCCGGGCTCGGTGCCGCGGACCGGCGCCGCACCCTGCTGGGCGCCACCGAGCTCCGCGTCCACGTGGCGGGGCAGGTGGAGGATCTGGCCGATCTCGGCGTGGCCCTGGCCCTCGGCGAAGGGGCGGCGGCGCAGGTGCTCTGCGCGACCGAGCGGCACCGGGCAGCGACCATGCTGATGCGGCCACTGCGCCCGCCGCGCGACCCAGCCCTGGCCAGCCTGCTGGCCCAGCTGCAGGCGGCC
>JASHQP010000695.1 GCA_030039095.1 Streptosporangiaceae bacterium | reverse complement strand
GCGCTAATGATCTCGCCGAACTCGCTGTAGCACATGTGCGTATGAATCTGTGTCGCGTCGGCTGCCCCGGACGTGGCGAGGCGGAACGTGCGCACGGCCCAGTCCAGATACGCGTCACGGTCGGCTCGCCGCAGCGGCAGCAGCTCCCGCAGGGCGGGCTCGTCTACCTGGATGATCCGTATCCCCGCCGCCTCGAGATCGGCGATCTCGTCCCGTACCGCGAGCGCGACCTGCCGGGCGGTCTCGCTCAGCGGCTGGTCGGTCCGGACGAACGACCAGGCGAGCATCGTGACCGGTCCGGTCAGCATCCCCTTGACCGGCCGGGACGTCCGGGACTGCGCGTAACGGGCCCAGCCGACCGTTATGGGCTCCGGCCGGGAAACGTCGCCGTGCAGGATGGGCGGGCGGACGTACCGGCTCCCATACGACTGGACCCACCCGCTGGCTGTAGCCGCGAACCCGTCCAGCTGCTCGGCGAAGTACTGCACCATGTCGTTGCGTTCCGGCTCGCCGTGCACCAGCACGTCCAGGCCGATGTCTTCCTGCAGGGCGATCACGCGGTCGATCTCGCCGCGCATGACCGCCTCGTAGGCGCTGACGGAGATGTGCCCGGCCCGCAGATCCGCGCGCGCCTTGCGGATCTGGCCGGTCTGCGGAAACGACCCGATCGTGGTGGTGGGCAGCAGCGGAAGACCATCGGCCTGCGCGGCCCCCCGAACGTCGTAGGCGCTACGCGGCGGCCCGTCTCCCAGCTCCTCCAGCCTCATCCTGACCTCGGCGTTCACCGTCGGCTGCGGCACTTCAACAGCGGCGAGCTGCACGAAGATCGCCTCACGACCCTCGGTCAGCGCTCGGCCGAGCGCCACCACCTCGTCGACTTTCTGCCGCGCGAACGCGAGCCGCCCGGCGAGTTCCGGCGCCAGCGACGTCTCTGCGCGCAGGTCGAGCGGCACGTGCAGCAGCGAACAGGACGTGCTCACGCAGAGCCGCCCGGCCAGGCCGAGCAGCGACGCGCACATCGACAGCGCGCTTGCCAGATCGGTGCGCCACACGTTCCGCCCGTCGACGACACCGGCCACCAGCGTCTTGTCGCCGACCCCGCCGACGCGGGCCAGCGCTTCCCGGTTGCCGGGCCCGGCCACGAAGTCAAGCCCGATTGCCTCGACCGGGCTGTCCGCCAGCACCGCCAGGGCCTCGCCAATCTCCCCGAAGTAGGTGCTGATCAGCAGGGCGGGCCGTGTGGTCAGCGAACCGAGCCGGTGGCAGGCGCGGCGCAGAGCCTCGAGTTCGTCCTCGCTCCGGTCGGCGGCCAGCGCCGGCTCATCCAGCTGAACCCATCCGGCGCCAGCGGTGTGGAGGTCGACGAGCAGTTGCGCGTAGCAGTCCAGCAGCGGCTCAAGCAGGCTTAGTGGCTGAAAGCCCAGCCGGGCGGGCTTCGACAGCAGCAGAAACGACACCGGTCCCAGCAGGACCGGCCGCGTCTCGATGCCGTACGATCGCGCTTCGACGTACTCCTGGAGCGGCTTGTCACCGGCAAGCCGAATGTCTGTGCCGGGTCCGAGCTCGGGGACCAGGTAGTGATAGTTCGTGTCGAACCACTTGGTCAGCTCCAGGGGGGCGATTCCTTTGGCGCCGCGTGCCATAGCGAAGTAAGCGTCCAGGCCGTCCAGGCCGGCAAATCGTTCCGGTACGGCATTGACCATCTCGGCGGTATCCAGGACGTGGTCATACAGCGAGAACGTGTTCGACGGGATACCGGTCAGCCCGGTGTCACGCAGGGCTTCCCAGGTCTCGCGGCGCAAGCCGGCGGCGGCTGCTTCCAGGTCGGCTGCGGTGCTGCGGCCTGCCCAGAATGCCTCGGTTGCCTTCTTCAGCTCCCGTTGCCGGCCGATCCGCGGGTATCCGTGCACGGTCGTTTCCATGGCTATCTCCCTCGCCAAGCCATCAGCCGCGGCTCACGGCAGGGAGGAGAGCGGCGCCAGCGGCAGCCGCGTCCTGGACCCGCCCGAGAGGTCGCGGACCACCGCGCGCCGGTTGGCGCGCGGGCGGAGGCAGGTCTTCGGACTCACGGGCGCGACGCCAGTACGGCGTCTCCTAGTGGCCGTCGCTTCCCGGGCCAGCTGGCCCAGTGCGTGATGACGGCGGTCGTTCCCGTTCACCGCTGCGGGGCAGTCCCGGACTCACACCGGGTTCCCTCTTACGACGCCCATGGCCACCGGCCATGGGCGAACCATCCGCGGCAGCAGTCTAAGCGGGACCCCGCCGGCGCTCGGTACATTCATGCCATGACGCACAGGGAGCTGTCAGTGTGGATCGGGGCGCGGCGGGCCGTGGATGGATGATCCGGGCCCGCGGTACGTAGTCAGCGCCGGGCACGCCTTCGACGGCAAGCGGTTCCTGGCCGGCGGCGCCCAGGTCCTCGTGGACGGCGGGCTGATCGTGGCGGTTGAGCCACGGCAGAGCACGAGCCCTGGGGGCTGGCCGGTGATCGACCATCCTGGCGCAACGGTCCTGCCCGGGCTCATCGACTCCCACGTGCATCTGGTAGGCGGCGGTGAGCCCGATGCTCTGGCACTGGATGCCGACCGGTCCGCAGCCGAGCGCGAGGAGGTGATCTGGCGTTCTCTGCGACAGCACCTCGAGCAGGGCGTCACGACGGTCCGGGACCTCGGGGACAACCGGTGGGCCGTGGTAGACCGCGATGCCCGAGACGGCGAGCCGTCTGTCGTGGGATCCGGCCCGCCGATCACCTCTCCGGGCGGACACTGCGCCGCGATGGGCGGTGAGGCGTCCGGCGCCGCCGCTCTGCGCACGCTCGTGGCGCAGCGACACGAGCACGGCGCGCAGGCTGTGAAGATCGTGGTGAGCGGCGGGGCGATGACCGCCGGCTCGGACTTGCTTGAGCTGCAGTTCGGGCTGGACGACGTCCGGCTGGTCGTCGAGGAGGCGCATCGCCGGGGGCTGGCGGTGACGGCACACGCCCACTCGGTGCCGTCGGTCGAGGTCTGCGTCGGCGCAGGAGTCGACGGGATCGAGCACTGCACCTGCCTGACCGGCCGCGGCATCCACACTCCCCCGGCGCTGACAGACGCGCTGGCCGCGTCTGCGATCCAGGTGTGCCCGACCTTCGGGCGCCTGCCCGGGCTGCCGCCCTCCCCGCAGGCCATCGACGTGATGCGGCGCACCGGGATGACGCTGCAGGCCCGGTTCGAGCAGGTCGGTGCGCTGTTCGCCGCCGGGGTACCGATCCTGGCCGGTTCCGACGCGGGCATTCACCCGGCCAAGCCGCACGGGGTGCTGGCGTACTCGGTTGCCGAACTGGTCCAGTCCAGGCTGCCGGTAGCCGACGCACTGGCGGCCGCCACGTCGGTGGCCGCCGACGCGTGCGGCGTGGGCAGCTCCCGCGGCCGACTCCGCCCCGGGGCTACTGCTGACCTAGTTGTGGTCGAGGGTGACCTGGCCGAGGATGTCACGGCGCTGACCCGGGCACAGCTCGTAGTCCTGCGCGGCCGGCCGGTGCCGCTCAGCGGCGCGCCACCAGCACCGAGTTGACCACATCGCTGAGCGGGTGCACGAGCACCTGTGGCACGCAGCCGGCTGCCTCCGCCACGTCGCCCGGCTCGACGACCGCATACAGCAGCGAGCGCAGGCCGTGGGCGCTGCGCACCACCAAGTAGGCACCTGGATCCAGGGCCCGGCCGACCGCGCGCAGCATGGCCCGCTTCTGGTCGCGGGTGCGCCCCACGAGGGCCGCCACGACGACTGCGTCGCACCCGGCCAGAAGCCGCGCCATGTCGTCGGCGGACGTGGCATCGCCCTGCGATACGCGCAGGCCCGGGCCGGGCACGAGACGGCTGAGCATCCGCCGGGCGAGGTCTGCGGCGCGGGGATCGTTGTCGACGACGTCGACGGCCACGCCCAGTTCCCGGTGCATTAACAAGGCGCTCAGGGGCAGCGGGCCACCGCCGAGGAAACAGACACGGCCGCCCGGGCGGGGAACGTGGCCCGCTCCCGCGAGCGCGTGCATCTCCAGACGGCTCAGCCGCTGATAGTTCTCCAGGTACGTAAAGCGGCCCAGTTCGGCCCAGGGCTCTGTGGCCTGCAGTATCCGGTGAGCCCAGGCCTGTTCGAGCAGCGACTCGCCTTGCGAGCAGAGGCGCAGGAGGTCGGGCCGCAGCCGCCGGATCCGGATGTCGGCCAGGACGAGCGGTGCCGCCCGGCTGTCGGCATGGACACAAATCCGCACGAGCTCCCCGAACAGCGTGTTCACGTCGGGGGCCGGAGCCAGGTCGCCGAGGCGGCTCAGCTGCTCGTGGAGCGAGACGATCCGGTCCCTGAGCCCACCGGCGGGCGTGGCCTCGACGTCCGGGAGGAACTCGGCAGTGCGCGGATCGGCGACGCTCATCAGCCGGCGCGGTCGAGCAGCGCCTCGGCGTCGATCTCGAAGTGAACGCAGTTGAACGGGTCCGGCCGGCTGTCGTGAATCTCACGGGTGGGCAAAGACCGCCAGAACGCCTCGGCGCCGGGCACCCCCGCGTCGGTGTGCAGGTAGACACGGCGGTAGCCGCCCGGTCCGGTGCTCCACGCGACGGCCTGCTCGACAAGGGCCCGGCCCAGGCCCCGGCGCCGGCCCCGGGGAGAAACCCAGACCCGCACCAGCTGGCAGACATCGGGCTGGTTGTATCGCTCAACTAGCCAGCCCGGGTTCGGCGGGCTGGCCAGCTCGCACGGCCGCACCCCGGCGGTGCCGAGCAACTCGTCCTTATACCGCGCCACAAGCAAGGCCGATCGTGGCCGGCGCAGGTAGGCAGCCTCGAGGTCGTCCAGGTCCCGGTGCCACTGGGGCCGGTAGCCGCCGAGGTCGCTGTCCAGCACCTCCCGCATCACCCGCTCGGCCTCCGGCAGGTCGGGCGGTTCGGCGAGCGTGATGCTGAGCTCGGCGGTGGCGACAGCGTCGGCCTGTGGAGCCAACGTGACCTCCTCTAGGCGTGACGTACGGGGAGTTAGGCAGGTAAGCCTAACCACTAAATCGTGGCCCGGCCGCGGAATGGGCCGCATACTCCTATCCCATTCAGGCCGTCAGGCAAATGGCTTGGTTTTGGCCGTTCCCGCTCTTTCGCTCCGTAAGAAGAATGACGCGCAGCTCGTCCGCCGGATGATTGATCAGCGGCTGTTCTTGCCGCTCCACACGACATCAGGAACCCCAGCGTCGTGGTTGGCGCTCACGGTGTGGCTGTGGCGCGGGCGACGGTGAGGTCGACCTGCTGGACCAGTTCGTAGCCGCCAGGGACGATGTGCCGGAGGAGTCGCTGGGCCGAGGCCGTGCGGTAGCGGTCTACTTCGCTGGGGGTCATGGTCTCCAGTACCCGCCGTCCGCCGTGTGACCAAGTCCAGGCCACGTAGGCGTCAGTGGCGGGGAAGATGAAGTGGGCTTGGGTGCGGGCGGTCACCGGGTGGGTAAAGCCTGCGGCTTGCAGCACGGCCCGCAGCCCGCTGGCGGTGGCCGCCGAATTGTCCGGGTCGGAAAGGTCGCGGCCCGCGGCCCGGATCGCCGCGGAGAACCACGGGTACCCCCCGCGGCTGCCCGGTGGGAAGGTGGACGCGGCAATGCGGCCGCCCGGGCGCAAGACCTTCCGCATGGCCGCTGTGGCGGCAAGTGGGCTAGGGAAGAAGGACATGCCGAAGCCGCACAGAACCACGTCGAAGACCGCATCGGCGAACCCCAGCCGGCAGGCATCCATGACCACCGCTGCGGACCGGCGGCAGCCGGCCGATCCGAGCCCGGCCGCCGCTTGCGCCACCATCGGCGGTGCCAGGTCGGCGGCGACAACCATTCCCCCGGGGGCTGCATGCCGCCCGGCCGCCGCCGCGCAGGCGCCGGTCCCGCAGGCGACGTCGAGGACACGGTCGCCCGGACAGATGCCTGCGGCCTGCGCCAGCCGGGCGGCAAACGTCGCAAAAAACGGGATGACGCGGTCATAACTCGATGCCGCGCGGCCGAAGACCGCGGCGGCGCGCATCGAGTCGTCGTGGGATCCAGCCGGAAGCGTCGCCGCGCCCGTCCTGCGAAGGAAAATCCTGGGCCTACCGTGCAGGAACTCGCTGACGTCAGGTACCTGGCTGAAGCCGAGGCTGCGGTAAAGCCGGATGGCGGGCAGGTTCCCGGCCAGCGTACGGACGAGGTAGCTGGCGGCCTGAGCCTGCCGGTCGCCGAGCGCAGCCTGTAGCAGCGCGCGGGCGATGCCCTCACGCCGGTGTGCGGGCGCCACGCCCAGTTCCGCGATGTACCGGCAGTCCGCCTCGTCCACACCCAGCCTGCCTGCCAGGCCGCCCAGCCGTCCGTAGTCAGCCAGCGGCAGCGTCACGCAGTATCCCGCCGTCGCACCGTCCGGTGTGCTGGCCAGATACATGAACGCGGCTGGCGGGCGCACCAGCGCGGGCACCCACTCGGCGGCGGGCCGTACCTCTCCGCGGGCATAGCGGTAGGGAGGGCCTTCCTGGATCGCCTGGATAAGTTCCAACGTCCCGGAACGATCACCCGGCGGAGGGCAGGCCGACACCCGCTTGATCTGGAATGGCATCACTCACCTTCGGGGTCCGTCTCAGCCGCGGGTTCACGTCAAGGGCATGCGGATGGCTGCCCTCCAGTGCTGGCCTGCCGGCTCAGCTTCGCCCACCGGAAGGACCGTTGCCGCCATCATCGGATGAACTCCCGCTACTACGGGACGGACGCCGTCGCCAGGCCAGCGCTGCCACGACTGCGAGGCCATGGCCAATCCGGCCACGGTTTCTGCCGGGACATGCATGGTCCTGAATCGTAGCCCTGTCACCTCCACAGGGGCGATGGGACGGCCGGGCCCGCCGAGATAAGGCTCCCAGGTTCAATTGGCAACACGCGCTCAGCAGCTGCCGGACGGGAGTAACCGCCCTGCGCGCCGGTCGTCAAGCCTTCCAAGATCTTTGGTCGCGCCCCTCTTGCATGGCCCCCGAGGCATTCCGGCTGCGGCGGCTTGAACGAGTGGCCTCACCCGCTCTCCCGGCACCAGAGTCGGCCGTTGACTGACCAAGACCTGGCGGAGTTTGTCGCGGTGTGATGTCACGGTATCCAGCTAACCGTCCCATTCTTTGCGTGACTGTACGCTATTCTCAGATTGTTTCTGCGGGCTGGGGTTTAGATGCAGCCGATGCCACAGCAGCGAGGTCGATCCTGGCCTGGAAATGGTGCGCCTGGCACCAAGCACGCGCAAGCTCCGCCGGGCAGCGGCCTGCGGATCGGTGAGTGGCGTCACCTTCTCCACGACTTGCTTGCACCGGAGGAGATTGTCGCTTCGGCCGCGCAGGGCACGAGCGGGCCGGGATTCGACCCTGGCTGGCCGTCAACCCCGGACTTGCTAGTGCTCCGGGCGCTCGCGTTCGAGGACGAACTGCGGCACGGACTGCGGGCCGCGGGGCTGGCACGGGCATCGCGCATACTCGACGCGGGTTGCGGACCGGGGATGATCACCCGGCTGCTGGCTGAGACCGCCGCGGCGAACGTCCTGGGACTGGACAGGGAGCCCAGGTTGCTGCGCTTCGCCGATGGCATTCCGTCTCCGCGGCGGGGGCGAGCGGTCTTTGTTGAAGGGGACGTGCTGGCCGGCCTGCCGCTTGGTGACGACGGGTTCGACGCGGTGTTTGCGGGTGACATGTGGCTGCCGGGGATGCTCGGCGAACTGCGCCGCGTGACCCGCCCCGGCGGCTGTATCGTCGTCAAGTTCAGCGCGGTCCTGCCTCGGCTGACCTACGTGTGGGACCGGGCTTTTGATCTGCGCATGCAGGCTGCGCTCGTTGAGGCGTCGAGGCGGCAGTTCGGCGACGCAGATCATACTGACGGGCTTTACTCGCGCCGCGGGGAGTTTCATGATGCTGGCCCGTGGGAGTCCTTGCATCGCTTCAGCGTGCTCATCGAGCGGTTCGCGCCAGTCGCCGAGGCCTTTGAGGAGGTCGAGCGGCAGATCTTCGGCCGGTACTGTGGACCGCTGCTGCGGGAGGTGGTCGACGAAGACGACTGGGCTCGCCTCGCTGGCCTGTGGGATCCGCGAGCCGATTCCTATGTGTTCCGGCAGCCCGATGGCCACTTCACCGAGTCCCTGCACTTCGCGGTGGCTCAGCTTCCGCGCTAAGCCTCTGCCCGGCCGCTGGCCTCGGTGCTTGCGTTGCTCCAGGCTAAGGAGGTCTGTCCGGATGTCCGGTGAGCAGTCGCGCAAGCATGCCGTTGGTGAAGCACTCCAAAACTTCTCGCTGGAGTCGTTCGGCGGCACAGTCGCCACGATCGTGTCCGCGGCCTTTTATTTCCCGGTCGGGCTCATCAACCTGGTAAGCCTCGGCGGCATCGTCCGGGTATTCAAAGGGCAGACGAGCTCGCACCCAGGAGCGGCGCAGATACCGAGGCATGCGGCTTGCGGGCTGGCGAGCAGGTGCGCGAGGTCGGCCGCGCATCCTGCAGTCCAGCCTCGCGTGGCTCCCGCGCCGTAACGGGCGGCCAACCCGTGGTCATCCCGGCGAAGACGTGCAGCGCCGCGTACGCGCTGATGCCGACGATTCGTCTGGTCCCGGCGAGCTTGTCGAGGAGCAGCGCGTCCCACTCGGCCGCGAGGGGGGCGAGATGGTGCAGTGGACCTCGGTCCCGCCCGAGGCCAGCCGCACCCAGGCGCTGTCGCGCCGCCGGGCCAGGGCACCGGCCACGGCCGCGGCGGCGTCGGGGCGTGCACTGCAGGCGCAGCATCCACTCCGACCTCGGCGACGACGCGTTCCAGAAGGTGATGGCTGAGGAGGAGGCCGTCCCGTATCGCTTCACGGTCACCCGCGCTTACGGAAACCGATGAGAGGGAGAAATGGCGGACCCCAGGACGACGCCGAGCGCTGGGCGATGAACAAGCCTGCACGTTCTGCTAGCCACCGAAAGACGAGGAAGAAGATGCGATGAGCGCTGAGCATGAGCACGACTGGAAGTCCGCAGCCTACGTCGAGGAGTGGATCAGCACCGATGCGACCGACGACGAACATCGCCGGCCGACGTTGCGGAGGATCGCCGCTCTGCTGCCCGGCGCCCGAACAGAGCCGCTGCGGGTGCTCGACGTGGGTGGAGGCTACGGGGCGCTGAGCTACGAAGTTCTCGATTACCGTCCCGAGGCCACTGTGGTCCTGCATGACTACTCGGCGGCCATGATCGCCAAAGCCGCCGAACGGCTCGCCTCCTTCGAAGCCCGGGTGAGCTACCGCAACTCGGACATGGCCTATCCCGGCTGGGCCCAGGATCTCGGCGGTCCCTTCGATGCGGTAGTTTCAGCGCTGGCTATCCACAACCTCGGCGACACCGCAACGATCCAGCGGGTTTACCGGGATGTCTTCATGTCGTTGCGGCCCGGCGGCTGCTTCTTTGACGCCGACCTGTCGTTTGCCAGCGGCCCCGCAGAGGGGGACCTGTACCGGCGCGACCCTGACCGTAATTCCTCCTGGGGCGTCTACGTCGGCTCCCCGGGCCTGGAGGAGCATCTGCTGTGGCTGCGGGAAGCTGGCTTCTGCGAAGTCGCTTGCGTCTGGAAAGACTGCGAAGACACGGTGCTCTGGGCGCTGCGCAGCCTGTGAGCCGTTAGGCGGGTCGGTGTAACCGCCGGTTTGCGGCCAGCCGGGCCTGTCGCCGCGGTGCGGCTTCTCTTCCACGGTCGCGGGCGACGTGGTTCGGCTACAGGCCAGGAGGTGGCCAAGCTCGAGCTGATCGTAGAGAACCGCCGTCGAGGTGCGGGCTAAGCCTGCTAAGCCGTCAGCATCCGCACCTGGCCGCCCCCGCCAGCGTCGACTCGATCCCGAGCTCGGCGATGCAGGAAGACCACGTGTCCATGGGCTGGGGCGCGGCGCGCAAGCTGCGCTCCTCGCTCGCGAACCTGCGCCGGATCCTCGCCGTCGAGCTGGTCACCGCGGCTCGCGGCATCGACCTGCGGGCCCCGCTGCAGCCCTCGCCAGCCACCGCCGCCGCCGTCACCGGCGAGCTCAGTTGAGCCGCGGCTCACCGAGCGCGCGGATCAGGGCGCTGGTCGCCGCGGGCGAAACCGGCCGGGCGGCGCTCGCCGCCGCTGGCCTGATCGCGGACACATTCGGCCTGCCGGTCGCGTCGGCGGAACTGACGCTCGACGCGTACAGCCTGAACTCGGTGAGCGGCCTGGTGCGGTTCGCCGACGGCCACACCGAGTTCTTCAAGTTCCATCAGGAAGAGGGCGAGGAGGCGAACGTCACCGAGTACTACCGCGCGCAGGTGCTCGCCGACGCCGGCCTGCCGGTGGAGATGCCGTTGCGCGTGGCGGGGGAACCCGGTCGCCAGATCGCGCTCTACCGGCTGCGGACCGAGCCGCGCATGTCCGACGTCTGCCTCGAGCTAGAGCGCGCTGACGCTGCGGGCGCCAGCCTCCCGGCGGACCTGCGAGCCGCCCGGCGGGCGCTGGACCTAGCCATCGGCCGCGCCGCGCTCAGCACGCTGCAACCAGGGTCCATGGCCTCCCGGGACACCGCGATCCATCAGCTCTTCTACCGCCCGCTTGGCCGACGCCACGGTCGGCTTCCCCGGCGGCCGCTACCTGTCCTGGTACCTGGCTGACCCGCTGTACCGGCAGGTCGCCGATCACCGCTTCATAGTGAACGGCGTCGAGTACCCAGCCACACTCCGCGAACTCGCCTCGGCCGCCGCGGCGCTGCTCGACCCCGCGATCCTGGCCACCGGCCCCGCCGTCACCGCACACGGGGACGACCATCAAGGCAACATCTGGGTACTGGGCAACGGCGGGCAGACCGAACTGCGGCTATTCGATCCCGCCTTCGCCGACCGCGACATCCCGGCCCTGCTCGCCCCCGTCAAGGCCACCTTCCACAACGTATTCGCGCACCCGTTCTGGCTCTACCACCCCGCCGAGGCTGCCGACCGGTTCACCATCGCGGTCGCGTCGGGCGACGGCGTCGTCTCGGTCACCGACGACACGGCCCTGTCCCCGCTGCGGCGCGAGATCCTCAAGTCAGCTGCCGAGCTGGTGTGGGCCCCGCTGCTGGCCGCGCTCGCCCGCCGCGGCGAACTGCCGCCGGACTGGCGGGCGACCGTGCGCGCGGCGCTGCTGTGCTGCCCGCTCCTTGTCACCAACCTGGTGTCGGCCGGCCGCAGCGAACCCATCCGCTACCTCGGCCTCGCCCGCGCCATCATGGCCGGAAGCGAGCCGCTCACCGGCTCCGACGAGTTCCCCGCTTCCTGGACGCGATCACCCCCGGGTGAGCTCCGGCTCCGGACGGACCCGTCAGCGATGCAGCTCTCGTGAGACGAAGGCGCCGAACACCCGGGTGTCCATGTCGTGACCGGGAACGTCGGCGGCTAAATCCGCCAGTTGCCCGGGCCCAACGCCAGCGGGTATCTGGCTGCGCCCTTGCTAGTCCGGTTCTTGTTTCCGGTCCTTGCGTCGCCGGTATCCGGCGGCATTGACCCGGTTGCCGCACTCGCGCATGCCGCACCAGGTGCGGTTGCGTCCGTGGGAACGGTCAACGAACATGCGAGTGCATCCGTCCCGTCTGCACTGCCGGAGGCGTCGCGCTTCAGGGCCACCGAGGAGTTCGATCGCGTCGCGGGCGATGCTCGCTGTACGCGGCGGGGCATCTGCCTGGATTCCGCCATGCCCCGGCGGGCAACTGGTGCAGGAGATCGATCATTTCGCACCGGTACGAGGCGCCCGCTGCGTGCCCGACCTCGGTGAAGCCAGAACCCGCGCCGATGACGTAGGTCTCCCAGCCCATCTGCGCTGCACCGAGGCTGTGGGCCTGCGGGGAGTTTGACGACTCGCTCGCGGCCCTGGTGGCTTGCAGACGGCGGATCTCCAGCCCTCGCAACACTGCGGGCCAGGCATCGCGCGCAATACTGCGGGCCAGGCATCGCGGCGGTACGGTGCGCAATGATGATCCTCATGGGGCCGACGGGCGCGAACGTGGTGATGCGGGCCAGCAGGACAGGGTGCCCGGCATCCCCAGCACCACGGGCGTGCTGTAACCCGGGCCGGGCGCGGTCAGGCGCCCGCCGTCGCCGGGCCGGAGACTAGGTCGAGGAACCAGGCGAGCCGGTCCCGGTATACTCGCCTGCCACCGGTGGTCACAGGTGTCTCCCCAGCGGCCAGACTGACCAGGTGCTGGGCGGTCTCGAACGCCACGCCCGGGTCGTGCGGGATGAGAACGCCATCGGCGGCCAGCAACCGCGGGCGCCACAGCGCCGGGACGAGGCCGGCCCCCGAATGAGGCTGCTGGTCGACCACGGTCAGCGCCTCGTGCGCGAGCTCGCGCAACTCCCGGTCACCCGACTCCATGGCCAGCACGGTCGCGCCGTGGTGGCGGGCATCCTCAACCCGGCTCAGCAAACCCTCGGGCGCCTGGTCGGCCGCGACGACGAACACGGTCTCCCCACGCCGGGCGGCTTCCAGCCGGCTCAGGCCGATCGACAGGTGCGGCGGGGCGCCATCGGGCACGGCGTGCCGGACCAGTACCGGAGACAGCTGCGGCATCCCGGCGAGCCGGGCCTCATCGTCCAGGTGCGCGGTCATGTGCCAGGGCTCCTCGGTCGGGGTACCCACCATCAGCAGCCCGCCAGGACCGTGCCCGGCGCCGCGCAGCGCTGCCGCAAACGCCCGGGTCTGCTCCGTCCACGCCGTGCCCGCCAGCAGGTCACACAGCAGCCGGGCGCGCCCGTCATCCATCCTGCCCCGCCTCCTTTCTCTTAACACAGTGGACTTGCATCTGCGAACCTATCGCAGCAAGCTCTCGGGTTCCGGGAAATCACTGGGCCGGGCGCTCTGCTTGCGACCCGTCCGTGCTGAGTGCTGCGGGCCGCGCAGCGGTCACCGCCAGCCGGCTCGCGAGTCAGCTGCCGAGCCGTGCACTGTGCAGGGGAGCCGACGGCGCGGCGGCGAGGGTGAGCGCGGACGGCGGCGCACCCGCGCGGGCGAGCTGGTCGCCGATGGCGGCGATCATGGCGCCATTGTCGGTGCACAGCCTGGGCGGCGGGATCCGCAGCTCGATGCCGGCAGCGTCGCAACGCTGCCGCGCGAGCGCCCGGATGCGACTGTTAGCGGCGACGCCGCCAGCGATAACCAGGGTGTCGCAGCCCTGCTGGCGGCAGGCCAGCAGAGCCTTGCGGGTGAGGGTGTCCGCGACGGCCTCCTGGAAGCTGGCCGCGATATCGGCGGCGGTGACGCCTGGGTCGCGCCGGCGTTCGGCGTACCGTGCGACGGCGGTCTTCAGCCCGGAGAACGAGAACCCCAGCGGCGGGTCGCCGGGCCTGGTCAGCGGCCGCGGGAACGCCACGGCGGCCGGATCGCCTCCGGCCGCAGCGCGGTCGATTGACGGGCCTCCAGGGTAGGGCAGCCCCAGCAGGCGGGCGACTTTGTCGAAGGCTTCCCCGGCCGCGTCGTCCAGGGTGTCGGACAGGTGGATAACCGGGTCGCGGGCCAGGTCACCAGCCAGCAGCAGCGAGGTGTGCCCGCCGGACACGATCAGGATGACGCAGCGGCCGGGCAGCGGGCCGTGGGTCAGGACGTCGGCGGCGGCGTGCCCGGCGAGGTGGTGCACACCGAACAGCGGGACACCGAGGGCAAGCGCGTAGGCCTTCGCCGCGGCGATCCCGACCTGTAGCGCAGTGGCCAAGCCCGGGCCTGCAGTGACGGCGACGGCGCCGACGTCCCCCAGGGTGAGCCCGGCATCGGCCAACCCGGCCTGCACGACCGGGACCATGGCCTCCAGGTGCGCCCGGGCCGCGATCTCGGGCACGACACCGCCGAACCGGGCATGCTCGTCCAGGCTGGAGGCCAGTGCCTGACCGAGCAGGATCCCGTCACGGACGAACCCGGCACCCGTCTCGTCGCAGGAGGTCTCAATGCCCATCACCACGGTCATGTGCGCTCCGCGGCATCACTGCGGGCCCGCAGCGGGCTCACCACGGTGCCAGGGTGATGCTGGCAGGGAACATGCGCTCTACGCTATTGCATGTGACTTGCAATATCCCGCGGGCGGCGGCCCCTAGGACGCTCAGCCGTCGGACGGTCCGACAGCTATCGATGGTGAGGCAATGAGCCAGCCAGCCACTGTGGACGATGCGCGGGATCTCGTCGAGGCAGTCCTGGCGCGCCTGCGTGTGCGTGGCGGCCGGGCCACCTCGGCGTGGCGGCGGCTGCTCATGGCGCTGGCCGACTCGGCCCGGCACCTCAGCGCCGAGGACCTGGCGGCCCGGGTGCGGGCTCGCCAGCCGGACGTGAACCTGTCCATGATCTACCGCAACCTCGACCGCTACGGGGGCTCGGGGTTGTCGGGGCCGACTTCGGTCACGGCCCGGCAACCTATTACCTGGCCCCGGCGACGCACGGGTACCTGGTCGGCAGCCAGTGCCAGTCGCTGCCCGAGGTACCCGAGCAGCTCTTCAGAAGCTTGGCCGGGCGGATCCGCCGCCAGTACGGATTCGCGATTGACCCGCACCAGTTCGCCATGACCGGCCTGTGCAGCGCCTGCCAGCCCTGACCGGCGCACCCCCTTTGCCGGCGACCAGTCCGGCGCCGCCGCGCCCGCGGCGTTCGGGATCTGCCGGGATGTCGGCGCCGGGCTCGTCTCGTCGCTGCTGCCAGCGCCCAGCCGCAAGCACGCAGCAGGACAGCAGGCCCGTAGGGCATCCCCGGCCCCCCCGTCCCCGGGTTCCGGCCGGTCGGTTCTGCCAGAGCCTTGCAGGTGCGTATGATTCGCGATTATGGATGTGGCAGCGGGCACGGCCCGCCCGATCATGCGCTACGGCCAGGCCGTGCTGCACCAGCCCTCCGCGCCAGTGACCTCGTTCGGTGCCGTGCTGGGTTCGCTGGTAGACGACATGTTCGCCAGCATGTACGCAGCCGAGGGCGTGGGCCTGGCCGCCAGCCAGATCGGCATCGGGCTGCGGGTTTTCGTCTACGACTGCCCTGACGCCTCCGGTGACCACCAGTCCGGCCACGTGGTGAACCCGGTCCTGCGTGTTCCCACCGCGCTGGCCGCGGCAGACACCGAGCTGGAGGGCTGCCTGTCGGTGCCAGGCCAGCACGCCGAGGTCACCCGCCCCGCCCTGGCCACGGTCACCGGCCTGGATTTCCACGGCCGCCCGGTCACCGTCACCGGGACCGGAATACTCGCCCGGTGCCTGCAACACGAGGTCGACCATCTCGACGGGATCCTCTACGTCGACCGGCTGCCCCCCGCCAAGCGCGCCGCCATCCTGGCCGCAGCGGGCCTGGCCAGCCGGGAACCGCAGGCCTGAAGCTCGCCTGACCCTCTGCCTGCTGGCACTGCCGCTGTGTGACCGACTGGCGCCCCCGAGCCGCGTCAGGGTGCGGGCCAGCGCGAGACGAACACGCGGGCCTGGCGTGTGACGGGGGATCGAATGGCGGGCCGGCCTGCCGATGTCGGCCGCGTAGACATGAATGCCGGTGCACGGCTCGTCGCAATCGCCCGCTGGTGCACATCCTCGTCGGACGTACAGCAACGGCCATCGATCCGGCGCCCAGCAGCCGTTCGCCCGGGCGGACCGGTCCACCCGCGCCGGGCAGTCGGTAGCGGACCTCCCGCTCTGAGCAGCAAGCGCCGAGTGTTCGCAAGCTGATTGCAATTGCATGGTATTCGCGCTTACGGTGTTCCGGTGAGGAAGGCGAGCGTTGCGGCGGCCGGGCTGACTCCGGCCACCGGGTCGCACCAGGCCGGTGCTTTCGACCGGCGGCTGTTGGTCCCGGCCGCCGGTGAACGGGCGCCGCTAGCCACATCGGTCGCCCTGGGCCTCAGCCAGCTTGCCGCATCTGCCGGTCGCTCCCACAGCACCCCCAGCGTCGACTGGAGACCCAGGACATCCAGCGTCGCCCGGGTGGCTGTCAGCAGCCCGTTAGCCAAAAACGCAAGGAAAACCGATCAGTGGGGGATGACCATTGCCGGAACTGGGAGCCACAGCTGAACAACAGCTCACTTTCCTGTATCTACACTGGGGCAGGCAGTATGAGTTCGCCTCGCCGCAGGCGCCGCAAGGGCAATGGGTGGCGACCGCGAAGTTCGGCGACCGCGACCAATTAAAGGCGCGGACATCAAACCAGCTACTACATCAAGTACGAGCCCACTACCTGTCAAACAAGCCGCCCTGCGAATAGGCGTCTCTTCGTTCGGGCATTACGCCGTCTCTCACCGGGACACGTGATCAGCCGTGCCTGAGTGGAGAGCACGGGGCACCCCGTTACCTGCCTTGACTGAGCAGGGCCTCGTCTCGCAAGCGCAGCGTCGTGTGCCGTCCAGCACCCGCCATTGCCCCGGTCAGCCTGCCCGGTCGGGCGTGTCCTACCGACTCCTCTTTGTGTCAAGCGCTTCTGCGCTTGGTCTGCCTCGCGGGTGAAGCGGCGCCGGAGGGCCGGGACGGGGCCCTCGGGCAGGTCAGGCCCGGGACTGGCTTGGCCGAAGAGCCGCTGATTCGGGTGTGAGCCGGCCGCGCTGGCGTCAGTGTCGCTCCCCGGGTGCCCTCCGGGGCCTCTCCGCCGACGGCTGCGGGATCGGCTCGAAGACACGCGAATACAGCGTCGCTGATGCGGTGCTTGAGTGCGCGGAGCGCTTCTTTGGGTGTCTTGCCGGGGGCCACTTTCTTGTCGTAGTAGGCCTGCCCTCCGCTGTGACGGATCTGGATGATCGCGGCTAGCTGGATGGACTGGGCGTCGTTCAGGTCGTTCTCGTTCGTGCCCCCCGCCGCCAGTAGCCGGACCCGCGCAGCGAGCTTGGGCTGCACGTCCAGTACCTGCTCCCTGGCAGCGCAGTGGTCGCCTCGCCAGGCAGCCGCACCGTCTGAGCCTTGGCCGCATTCAGCGCAGCGGCGGCCACGGCTGGAATTACTCTTGCCAGGCGCGGGTGCTCGTGCAGGTCAGCGATCAGGTCGGCCTCGCCGACGGCCCCGGCTAGGCAAGCAAGCGCGGGGCCTGGCGACTAGGCGCTCCAGCCATCCATACGTGGCGGGAAGCTGCGGCTACTGGCAGTTGGCGCACAGGCCGGTCACCGCGAACCGGTGCGGGGCGATGGCGAATCCGTAGCGTGCCGCTACGACCTGGGCGAGGTCGTCGAACAGCTCGTCGGGCACTTCGGTCATCGCCCCGCATTGCTCGCAGACGATGTGGCCGTGGGCTGCGGTGGCGAGGTGGTAGGCGGCGGGGCCGCCCCCCAGGTAGGTGCGGTCAACCACGCGGAGCCGCACAAGCTCGTCGAGGATGCGGTAGATCGTGGAAATGTTGACATCGGGCGCTTGGGCCTGCACGGCCGCGGCTAGCTCCTCGGCGCTGCGGTGCGTGCCCTCGGCGAACAGCACCCGCAGCAAGAGCCGCCGCGCCGGGGTGGCCCGCCCGCCCGCCTCACGCATGCGGGCGAGGACCTCCTCGACGTCGCGGTCCGCGACCGCCGACGACGAGCCCTCAGCCATGGGATGCTTCATGGTCCAAGGATAGGCGCCCAGCCACGCGCAAAAAGCGGTGAGCGCGCTACTGCAAACAGCCTGCAGACGGCACGCGGCGCGGCGGGATGCGTGGCGGGCCGTATGCAGGTCACAGGTTCATGACCTGTGCTGCGATCTGCAGGCTGAGGTCGGCGGCCACGTCGTCGACGGACCGGTCTTCGCTGCGGGCCAGCAAAGCGATCGCGAGGTCCGCGAGGAACATAAACCCGGCGGCCTTGGTCCTGTCATCGAGGCCGGCCAGCAAGGCGTCCACGCTGGTGAGGTCGCCCCGGTGCCGGGCAGCGATGATCCCGGCCCCGGCCTGCGCCGCCTCGGCCGTGGCCAGGAACGCTGCCGCGGCGTCACTCATCAGCCCGCAGGCGAGGCCTGGGAACCAGCAGCCTTCGCCGCCTGATAACGGCGCGCGACGTCGGGCCAGTTGACCACGCTCCACAGCCGGTCGACGTAGTCGGGGCGGACGTTCTTGTACTGCAGGTAGTAGGCGTGCTCCCAGGCGTCGAACACCAGCACCGGCGTCGAAGCCACGCCGACGTTGCCGTGGTGGTCATACAGCTGCTCGATGATCAGCCGGCTCGACACCGGCTCATAGCCCAGCACGCCCCAGCCCGAGCCCTGCACCCCGCTCGTCGCCGTCGACAGCCGCTTCCTGAATGCGTCGAACGAGCCGAAGTACTCATTGATGGCGTCGGCCAGCTCTCCGTCGGGCCGGTCGCCGCCGTCGGGTGAGAGGTTCTTCCAGAAGATCGAGTGCAGAATGTGCCCGGATAGGTTGAACGCCAGCGTCTTTTCCAGGCCCACCGTCGCGGTCGGACTGGCCGACTCCCCGGCCTCGGCCAGCTGCTCCAAGGTGTCGTTGGCACCCTTGACATAGGCGGCGTGGTGCTTGTCATGGTGCAGTTCCATGATCTGGCCGATCAGCGCCGGCTCCAGTGCACTGTAGTCGTACGGAAGATCGGGGAGGGTGTAAACGGCCATCCGCTACTCCTTGTCACCGTCTTGGTCGCTGCGCCGCGCCGTCCAGGCCGCGAGCTAGTACTAGCTGCCTGCGAGTTCCAGTTGCGATCTAATCGCAACTATACATTCGGCCAGCCGCGCGGGGATGTCGGTGGCCACGTTCGGTCAAAGCGCCGAGGCCCGGTACAGAAGGACGCGTGCCCAGTCGCTGTTCTGCCGTTCCGGCGGGCATCGGACGATGATCGCCCAGCCTGCCGATCTTTGCTGTCGGCCGCGGTCAGGATCGCCGGGCGGCGCGGCGTCCCCGGATTCTGTGCGCGCCGGCATGTCTCGCCTCTCGGGTACGATGCCCCGCTGGCCGGTAGGTCGCGGGTAGCCGACCCGGCCCCCGGGGCGGGTCGGCCGGGAAGCGGCGAGCACAGTGCTCCGGGGCAGGCCCATGGCCGCTCGGTAGCTGCCAGCGGTGTGGCCGTGCACCCGCACGTGAATGCCGAGCGAGGCAAACCACTCACCACACAGGTGGCAGCACAGCCTGCCCGTCCCTTCCTCAGTGAGCAATCGCCCCGGCGGGGCGTGCAGCCCGGTGCCGTCCGGCAAGGACCACAGGTGCTTGTGCCGTCTGGCTGCCTCTGGCTGCCTCCAATGGCCGATCGCACCTGGGACGGCAGTCACACTGCACCTCCGGACCGCGGCGGGCGCCGACATCCATGCACGTTGTTGCGACCATATTGCAAGTAGGTGAAGAGTGCAATAGTGCCGGGACGGGGACGCAGCCAGGGGCACAGGCGAACGCAACGCTATTGCAAGTTCTTTGCTGCTAGGCGCCATGCGCGTTATTTTTGTGCATGTGACAACGCATGCGGTTCACCGTGATGGGGCAGCCAAGGACGACGGCGGGGGTCTTTCGGGCGAGATCCGCGCCTTCTGGGACGAGGACGCGGCCGTCTATGACGCCTCGCCGTCGCACTACCCACGGCGGCCTCAAGAACAGGCCGCGTGGGCGGCAGCGCTGAGGCGGCTGCTGCCGTCGCCTCCGGCGAAAGTCCTAGACGCCGGTGCGGGCACCGGGTTTCTCTCGCTCCTGCTGGCGGGCCAGGGTTACGACGTCACCGCCGTGGATCTGTCTCCGGGGATGCTCGGCCGGCTGCGAACCAAGGCCGAGCAGCGTGGGCTGGCCATCCGCACCGTCGAGGCAGACGCTTTGGACCCGCCACCCGGTGATTTCGATGCGATCGTGGAGCGCCATCTGCTCTGGACCCTTCCTGACCCGGGGGCGTCGCTGTCCGCATGGCGCAGGGTGGCACCGCAGGGCCGGCTGGTCCTGATCGAGGGCACGTGGAACGCAGCGGACGCAGTGGGCCTGCAGCGCGTGCGCACGCAAGCGCGCCGGCTGGTCGAGCGTTTCCGGCCCGCTGAACCTGGCCATCACGGCCACTACAGCGACCGGGTGCAGCGGGCGCTGCCGCACGGCCACGGCCTGAGCACCGCCGACGCCGTTGCCCTGGTGCAAGCGAGCCCGTGGGGCCAGGCCCGCCTGGAGCGGCTGCGGGACGTCGAATGGGCGATCACCGACGGACGCGGTCTCCTGGACGAGATGCTTGGCACCCACCCGCGCTGGGCCGTGGTAGCGGGCAGCTAAACGGCCGCAGCAGATAGCATGCCCCCAGATAGGAGCGGCGGCCCGTCCGGGCAGGGATTCCAGACTGACCGGGGAGTGCGTCATCCTGGCAGGATGCACAAGATCTCAGGACAGCGTGACCCCGCCGCGGCGTTCCCACTGCCGGCCCGCCGCGACGATGCCAGTGAACGGCGGCAGGCCAACCGCGCTGTCGCGGTCAGCGCCGCAGGGCTCGCCGCCACCGGTCTCACCGAACTGCTGATCGCGATACTCACCGGTTCGGTAGGCCTGCTCGGCGACGCCATCCACAACCTGTCGGACGTGTCTACCAGCGCCGTGGTCTTCCTCGGCTTCCGCCTCTCACGCCGCAGCCCGACGGAACGTTTCTCCTACGGCCTGGACCGGGCTGAGGACCTCGCGGGGATCGGTATTGCCGTCGTCATCTGGGCCAGCGCGGCGTTCGCCGGGTATGAGAGCGTGCGCAAACTTCTCGAGCACGGGCCGACCGGGCACGTCGGGATTGGCATCGCCGGGGCCGTGCTCGGCATCGTCGGCAACCTCGCCGTGGCCCGCTACAAGCTGGCCACGGGCAAGCGGATCCGGTCCGCGACCCTGGTCGCTGACGCCCGGCATTCCTGGCTGGACGCTCTGTCCTCCGCCGGCGCTCTCGCCGGGCTGGTGGCTGTTGCTTTCGGCCAGCGGTGGGGCGACCCGGTCGCCGGCATTGCGGTGACGGCGCTCATCTGTCACGTCGGGTACGACGTCACTACTAACGTGATACGTCGCCTGGCCGACAGCGTCGATCCACCGGTCATCGCGGCGGCCGAGCGGGCGGCCGGGGACCTGCCTGGCGTCGTGCACGCCCACGCCCGGGCTCGCTGGACCGGCCGCCGGCTGCACGTCGAGATCGAAGCATGGGTTGACCCGGGCCTGACCGTCCAAGGGTCCGACGTGCTCGGCCGGGCCGCAGCAGCCGCCGTCAGAGACCAGGTCCCTGATGTCGACAGCTTCACCTGGGCAACCCGCGCTGCCCCCGCCTGAACGCGATGCCCCGGCACACGACCCAATCGGGGTGGTTTCCGGCACACCGCGGGTTTCGCGATTGTCGGCAGCGGACAGCAGACGGCTTAACTCTCGCCACCGGTCGGCTCATGTCGCTGAAGCCGCGCCCGGTGGGCCGCGGCTTTGACCCGGTTCTGGCAGGCCGTGCTGCAGAAGCGGCGTGAGCCGTTGCGGGAAGTATCTAGGAATACCAGCTCGCACCTGGGAGCGGTGCAGACGCCGAGGCGTGCGGCTTGGTGGCTGGCAAGCAGGTGGGCCAGGCCGGCCGCGCATCCCGCAGTCCAGGCTTGCGCAGCGCCCGCGTCGGAGCTGTGATAATGCAGCTGCCAGTCAGTCGATGAATCTCGCCAGAGCTGGGGCCGGGCGCCGCTCTGGGCCAGGAGGGTATTGAGTATCTCGGCTGCGTCGTCGTCCCGCCGGTCGCTGACCGCTGCGAACACCGCACGCAGGCGCGTGGCTAGTTGCTGCAGGCCTTCGGACTCTGTCACGCTGATCGCGGTACCGGCCGCCCCTGCCTGGCCCAGCGCGGCAGCGGCACGGGCCTGCCGGTCCTGCGCGCTGGCCGGAGCTGTGATCACCCGCCCCCCCCGCATAAGCGGTGGCCAGCGCGTTCACGAAAGCGACGGCGGCCCTCACCCTGGACGCCACATGGCTGTCAAAAGACACTTGGCCGGTAGCCACTGGATCCATCTTTAGCGCCCCCGTCGAAGCCTACGGCAGCAGTCACGAGACCTGACTGCAAGCCGCAACGCCCATATGGGTCCGCCGGCTGATCTAGCGTGGTGCCGCGATCTGCGCCGAGCCCGGATCAGTGCAGGCCGATCAGCGATCGGCGTCATCGCGCTGGCAGTTGGCGCAGCGGCCGATGACGCCGAACCCGTGCGGGCTGACGGCGAATCCGTACCTTGCGGCCAGCGTTTCGGTGATGTCGCGGAACAGGTCGCTGGGCACTTCGGTCATCGCACCGCATTGTTCACAGAACAGATGGGCGTGCGTGCCCGAGGCCAGGTGGTAGGCGGCAGTGCTGCCGCCGAGGTAAGACCTGTCAACGACGCCCAGGCGGACGAGTTCGTCAAGGTTGCGGTAGATGGTGGTGATGTTCACGTCCGGGGCCTGGGCCCGGACTTGCCCTGTGAGCTCCTCCACGCTGCGGTGCGTGCGGTCCCCGAACAGCGCGGCCAGCAGGAGCCTGCGGGCGGGCGTGGCCCGGCCGCCCCGCTCGCGCAGGCCGTCGAGCACGTCCTCTATCGTCTGGCATTCAGCCAGCGGCCGGGCGCCGGGCGCGTCACGCTTGACCATGAGTATCCGGCGTGCAGTGGCTAGTCGCCGGCCCCGGTCTCGGCCCAGTCGCCGCCCCACTTGTCAGGTGGCGGGGTGTTCAGGCGGGCGGTCCATCTTTCCTCGATGTGGCCCCACCGCCAGATGGCGATGGCCACAGCCCAGGTGACGATGAACATGCCAACGATCACGAACCCAGCCTTGTTGATGTCGAAGTTGAACATGAAGCCCCAGAAACCGCTGGTCTGGCTGAAGCTGCGGGGGAAGTCTTGCGGTATGAGGCTCAGGGTCTCGATGCCGCCGATGAAGAAGCAGATCGCGATCGACAGGCCGGTGATCGCCAGGTTGTAGAAGACCTTGCGGACCGGGTTGAAGAACGCCCAGCCGTAGGCCAGGTTCATGAACATGCCGTCGGTGGTGTCCATCAGGCTCATCCCGGCGGTGAACAAGATCGGCAGACAGATGATCGCCTGCCACGGGATGTGCTCGGAGGCGGCCAGCGCGGTGGCCGTCAGCAGGGCCACCTCGGTCGCGGTGTCGAAGCCCATGCCGAACACCACCCCGACCGGGTACATCTGCCATTCCTTATTGATGGTATTCATCCAGCGGCCGAAGAACCGATAGAAGAACCCGCGGTTCTCCAGCTGCCGCTCCAGCTCGGCCTCGTCGTAGTCGCCATGCCGCATCGCCCGGAACACCTTCAGAATGCCGCCCAGGATCACCAGGTTGAGCACGCCGATCAGGAACAAGAACGCCGCGGACACGATCGTGCCGAACGTGCCGCCGAACGACTCCAGCGACGAGTTGGAGTGCGTGACCGCCGGCAGCACGGTCTTGACGGCGATGATGAGCCCGACCCCGATCGCGATCACGATGGTCGAGTGGCCCATAGAGAAGAAGTAGCCGTAGGCAAATGGGCGCGGCTCGTCCTCCTTGCGCTGGTTCATCGACTTGCGGGTGGTGTTGTCGATCGCCGAGATGTGGTCGGCGTCGAACGCGTGCCGCAGGCCCAGGGTGTAGGCGGTGACGCACAGCCCAATCCCGAAGAACTTGTAGTGCGCAGGCAGGACGTACGCGATGAACACCGCGAACCCCACCGCGTGCAGCAGCAAGATCGACCCATACATGCCGATCACCCGCCGCCGCTCGGTGCGGTCCATCGTCCGGAACGACTCCCGGAAGATCCTGTACAGGCTCATCTGGCCCCGCGGTGCTGTGCTCTGAGCGGTCATCGCCTCACCCCTCGGTCGCCCGCGCAGCAGCTCCTGCGCCTAGGCGCACGCTAACCTGGCTGCAAATAAGTTGCAACTACTCATTCTATGCAAATCAGCGGTCTCGCCGTTCCGGCGGCTGCAGATCCGGGAGGGGAGCGCCCACGTGCCGCCCTGGCTGGCCCATCGGCCGCTCGTGGCCCGGAGGCCCCGGCGGTAGCGCTGGGAACCGAAGGGCAGCAGCGGCTGGCCGGGCATCGACGCGCCGAAGTCCAGGTCAGACGTTGAAATCCCTACCAAAGCTGCCGCATCGGCGCCCTGACAAGAAAGAGGCCGGAGATTGGCAGGTGGAGTCCTGATTTCCGCAGTTACTGCGGCGGCGGCTCATCACACGAGTCCGGTGTGGTATGTGGCGCTGCCCATCCTTGTGATCTTTTTCGTGGCGACGGCCTGGTCGACGTGGCAGAGCCGCTGGCCTGGGCGGCGGCGGGGTCCATCCGATGAGGGCAGGAACCCGGCCGGTGATAACAGCAAGGGCCCTGACAGGCAAACTTGAGCCGACTGGGGGCCGTGCCAGGGGTGGCCGGCACCCCGGGATCCGCGGAAGTTCGTGAGTTCTGTTGTCGGCTCGGGCCGTGCTCAGCTGGCTGACGGCTGCCGGATGAGGCGGGCGAACGGCCCGGAGCCGTGGGTGAGCTGCTGATAGGTACCGGTCTGGGCCACGTGGCCGTGTTCGAGCACGATGAGCCGGTCGGCGAGGCGCATGGTCGAGGGCCGGTGGGCGATGATGATGACCGTGGTGCCGGCGGATACCTGGCGCAGCGCCCGCCCGGTGCAAGTCGCGTTCCGCTTCCGCGTCCAGGTTGCTGACGGCCTCATCGAGGACCAGGATCGGCGCGGCGCGCAGCAGTGCTCTGGCGATCGCTATCCGCTGCCGCTGGCCGCCGGACAGGCTGGTGCCCTGCTCGCCGACGAGCGTGTCCCATCCGTCGGGCAAGGTGGCGATGAACGACGCCACGCCGGCGTCGCGGGCGGCGCGCTCGATGTCGTTGTCGGTGGCGGCGGGCCGGGCGATGCGAATGTTCTCCCGCACGCTGGCGTGGAACAGATGGATGTCCTGCGGGACCACGGCGATGTGAGCCCGCAGGTCGTCCTGGCGGAAATCGCGCACGTCGTGCCCGCCAACCCGGACGGCTCCTTGATGGGTGTCCCACAGTCGCAGCAGCAGGTTGATGCACGTTGTCTTGCCAGCGCCAGAATGCCCGGCCAAGGCGACCGTGCTGCCCGGCTCGATGTCGAAGCTGACGTCTCGCAGTGCTGGCGCGAGCCCCGTCCGGTAGGAGAAGGTGACGCCGGAGAACGTCACCCGCGGGCTGGTCAGGACCGGCGGCGGACCGGCGTGGGTGTCGGTGACCGTCGGCTCAGCGCGCAGGAGCGCGTTGACACGGTCGGCTGCGGCCGCGACCTGGCCGATTTCCTGGACTGGCGCGGACAGCGTGATCAGCGGCGCGAACGCGCCTGCCGTGAGCACGATCACGACCGGGAGCTCGGCCCGGGTGATCGCGCCGTGCACCTCCAGCAGCACCGCCGCGGTGAAGCTCGCGATAACGGCAAGCCCGACCAGGGCATCGGTCGCGGCCTGCTCGATCCCGGCGCGGCGGCCATGCGCGACGCTGGCGGCCAGGATGGTGCGGTGCTGACGCGTCACCCGGTCGAGCGTCAGCTCTTTGGCACCGGCCGCCAGGATCTCACGGGTGCCCTGCACCATGTCCACCACGCTGGCGCCCAGCTCGCCGTGTTCCTCGCGTAGCTGCTGGCCTTGCCGCCGTGCACGGTCGAGCAGCCACGACGGCACAGAGGCGACCAGGACGACGAACGGCGCGACCACCAGGGCCAGCACCGGGTGGATGATGCCCAGGCCGGCGAGCGCGAGCACCGGGATCGCGAACGCAGCCACGACGGGCGGGGCAACGTGGGAGGTGAAGATCTCCAGCAGCTCGACGTCGGAAACGCTGGCGCGGGCCACGTCCCCGCTTCGGCGCTGCATCAGGTAGGCCGGCGCCAGGTCGTGGAACCGGCGGTAGAGGACCAGCCGCAGGTCGTGCAGGATCCGGAACGACATCGCGTGGGTGACGTACATGTCCAGGAACCCGAACAGCCCGAGCGGTACCACGATGGCCGCGATCAGCCAGACCAGCGGCACCAACTCGGCTGTGGCCGCGCCCGAGATGGCCCTGCCCACGATCAGCGCTCCTACCACGGCGGCGGCGATCGTGGCCGCGTAGATGAGCACGTGCACGACGATCGCTGCCAGCACCCACCAGCGGTAGGGGCGCAGCAGAACCGCGACCGGGCGCAGGCTGCGCAGCAGGTGGCCGACAGCACCCCAGCCGCGGCCCTTTTCGCTCGCGGCCCCGCCGGG
>JASHQP010000065.1 GCA_030039095.1 Streptosporangiaceae bacterium | reverse complement strand
ACGGCGCGGCGGCGCGGCGTCCGGTCGCCGGGACCGCCGCAGCCTGCTCCGCGCCGCGGTGGCGCCCGTGGCCCATCGCCGTACTCAGCACGGCCGGGGTGACCGCGATGGCTTCGATCGTGAACACGGCCAGCAGCGCGAGCGACAGCCCGTTCAGCCCGTGCAGCGCGCCGCCGGCCGCCGCAGCCGCGATCTCGGCGGCCGAGAACGAGGTCAGCACCACGGCCGCCTTGGTGATGTTGTTCTTCGCGCGGCAGACCGCGATGTAGTGCATCCGCGGGATCGCCGGCAGGTAACCCAGGACCAGCAGCCACAGCGACACCGTGGCCAGGCGGGCGTAGCCCGCCCCGAACAGGCTGAGCGCCAGGTGAGCGCCGGCGCCGAGCACGATCATGCCGGGCACGCCGATCAGCACCGAGAGCTTCAGGGTGAAGCGGAGCTTGCGCGCGGTCGCCTTCACGTCGCCGGCGGCCACCGCGAACAGCACCGTGGACAGGTGCGTGGGGATGACGTACAGGAACCCGCTCAGCGTCCAGGCGGCGTAGAACGCGGCGTTCGCCGTCGGCGACACCACGACCGTGACCAGCACCGGGATCACCGACCAGGGCACCGAGATCGCGATGTTCAGCCAGTTGTGCGCCATCGCGGTCCTGCCGAGGCCGCGCAGCACGTCCCAGTCCGGCCGGGGCAGGATAGGGTCGCCGCCGATCCGCAGGATCACGGCGACCCCCAGGAACGACACGGCGATGCCCGCTATCCAGGCCAGGTCGATGCCCACGCCGAAGCCCTCGTGCAGCAGCAGCGCCGCAGCGGGCAGCGCCACGAGCTTGGCGGTCGTGAACACCATGTTCCGGGACAGCTGCAGCCCGCCGCGGAGCAGCCCGATCGTGCCCTGGTCGAACACCAGGCCCACGCCGGTGAGCGCGACCCCGACCGAGAACAGCACCACCCGGACGGGAGTACCGCCGATGCCGGCGAAGTTGTGGCTGAAGTGCGGCGCTATCAGGGCGAAGCCGAGCCCGATGATCAGCGAGCCGATGCCGCTGGTGAGCAGGGCGGCCGACACCAGGCCCGCCCGCGGCGAGCGGCGCGGCAGTTCGGCGATCAGCACCGTGCCCAGGCCGAACATGCCGAACGTGCCGAGCAGCGCCATCGCCGACGTGGCCGCGGAGCCGAAGCCGACGTCCCGCTGGGGGAACGTGCGCGCCGCGACCGCCCAGAACGCGAACCCCAGCCCCGAGGTTACGGCGGTCGACGCCACCAGGCTGCCGGCGCCGCCGAGCACGTCCTTGTGGCTGCGCCAGACGCCCACGAGGCCACCGCGCGGCTTGCGCGCCCTGTCCGCTGTGCCGGCGTCGTGAGAGTCGGCGGTGCCCGTGCCGATCATGCTCCCGGCGTCCCGATCGCGGTGTTCACGTGCCGGTAGGGCTGCGTGAGGTCAGGCAGCCGGTACAGGTTGGCCCTGATCGTGTACTTGCTGGTCAGCTGCACGCTCCGGGTCCAGGTCTGGCCGTCGGCAAGCGTGAAGTTCCAGGTGTCGCTCACCTTCCCGCGCCGCAGCAGCACCAGCCGGTACTGCGTGGCGGCACCCTGGTCGTTGGTGACCCCGAGGCTGCCCACGCGCGCGTCGTCCCGCTCGGGAGAGAGCCAGAGCTGGGTGAACCGCGGCTTGCTCTGGTGCGCGACGCCCTCCTCGGCAACCGCGAGCGCACCGGCGGCGAGCAGCACAGCGACCCCGAACGCCACGGCGTGCCAGGGCGATCCCCGCCACGTCACGTGCGGCATCTCGAACGGCTCCGCCCGGCCGGCCCGGCGGCGCACGTACAGCACCAGGTCGCAGACCAGCGTGACGCCGACCATGAGGCCGAGCCACGCGGCCCGGTGCAGCGGGACGCCTGCGAAGTACAGCACGAGGCCGCCGAGCACCGGCACCGCCAGCGCCAGACCGGCACACACCGCGACGCGTTCGAGCCCGGAAATCCGGGTACCGAACAGCACCTGCCCCAGCAGGTACCCGCAGGACACGAACAGCGCGAGGCCGGCCACCGCGGTGGCCCACACCGGGGAGGGGGCGACGGCCGTGTCGACGGCCAGCACGGCCACGGCCGCGGTGACCACGACGTCAGCCTGGCTACTTCGCATAGAACCCCGTCCCCACGGTGGCCACCCCGGCCAGGCCGTAAATGACGATGTCCCCGCCGTCGTAGAGCCGGGCGACGCCCGGCAGGCTGCTGTACTTCGTCAAGTCCCCGAGCGGGATCGGGTGGTAGTAATGCCCGGTCCTGGGGTCGGTGCCGGGGAAGTACGCGCCGGAGACCGGCGGCATCCTGCTCAGCCTGCCGTCAACCCAGAGGTACTGCACCTGCTGCGTCACCACCTGCGTGGCGTCCGACTGGGTGAACGTCGGCGAGGTGTACAGGTAGTAGATGTTGTTCAGCGGGTTCTCGTCGCCGTAGCTGCCGAGCACCTGGTAGCCGCCGACGTCCGCGGCGAACCGGCGCCCCGGGCCGATCTTGTCCAGAGCCCAGACGGACGCGGCGATCTCCTCGGGGTCCACCGACCGCTCGAAGCCGCCCGCCTGGTACGCGCCCGGCAGCCGTTCCCAGAACGGCGGCCACGAGTTGATCAGGCCGTCGAACAGCATCACCAGGGCGATGGCGACGGCACCGGTCACCCGCCAGCGGGCCGCCCGGCGGGCGCCTGCCACGGCCGGGCGGACGAAGTGCCAGAGTGCCACCGCCACGATGCAGCCGGCCGGGACGTAGACGAACGTCGACGAGCGCCCGGCCAGTTCGCTGCCGTCCGGGACGAACAGGCGGATGCCGACGACGGCGTACCAGCTCACCGACCCCACGGCCATGGCGACCAGCCAGGACCTGCGCCGGTAGTGTCTCCAGACCAGCCACCAGCCCACCGGCAGCAGCAGCGAGATCACGGCCACGTCGGCCAGGCCGAGCAGCACGTTGCCCTCCGGGGTGACCGGCAGGGTCTCGAGCGTTGACGTGGCCGAATGCGCTCCGTGCAGGAAGCCCTTGGCGGCGTCGACGGCCGACGTCAGCGGGGGCTGCAGGTACCCGATGGTGGAGGGGGCGAAGAACACCACCCAGGCGGTGAAGATCGCCGCCACCAGGACGGCGAGGCCCGAGGCCCACGCCGCCGAGATCCGGTTCCGCGCCACCAGGCCGCCGAACGTGATCACCTCGAGGGTCGCGACCAGCATGTAGCTGGTCACGTTGTGCGTGACCACGGTGGCGACGGACGCCACCGCCGCGGCGATGATCCAGCCCGCGCGGCCCGTTCTTTGCTCATCCGAGGCCAGGTGCCGGGCGGCGAGCACCGCGACGCCCATGAAGGCGAGCCCCAGCGTCTGGTACACGAACATCGAGTCGAAGAACGGCAGCCCGGGATTGCTGGAGTAGACCAGCACCGCGATCCCGGCGATCCGGTGCGACCGGGCGGCCAGCCGGAAGATCAGGTACAGGCAGGAGATCCAGATCAGGTGGGCTACCCCGGCGACGATGAGGCCGCACTCGAACACCGGCAGCCGGGTGATCGTGACCAGCGCGGTCGTGGCCTCTTCCAGGCCGGGATAGTCCGGGCTGATCGGCAGCGCGTAGTTGGCCGTGAACAGCTTGCCGGTGTGCAGCAGGTTTTCTGTGCTGCGCCAGTGCGCGAGCTCGTCGACGTAGGTGAATGCGGCCGGGCTGTAGCAGATCTTGGTGAGGTACTCGGACACGGTCAGCACGATCACCAGCGCGATCGCGCTGCCCTCGGTGAGCAGCCGCCGGGACAGCAGCCGGACCGCCACCGGCAGGATGATCAGCGCCTGCCCGGCCCACAGCAATTGATCGGCCCAGCGTGCGTCGTCGTGCCCCAGGCGGCCCGCGGTGTACGCGGCGGAGACGACGACCACGCCCGCCGCGGCGCACAGGGCCACGACGCTGACCGGGAGCCGCGACTGCGGCTGCGAAGCCGCGGATTCGCCGTCCCCGCCGCGGGAAGCCGATATCCGCCTGCCGGCCGACGACCGTGCGACCGTCACCCCGAAGCAGGCCCTTCCCGTGCATCACGGCTGCCCATGATCGGGACGACCCGGCGGACGGCCCGCGAGGCAGCCCGCCGTGCCCGTGACACCGCGCGGCGCCGCAGCGTCGGGGGCGTGCTCAGCAACCGGGCGAGGCCAGCGACGCCGATCCCGGCCCGCACCGTCAGCCGGGGCAGCGTGAACATGTCGTCGTCCGGCGACATCCGCAGGTCCGCGACCGCGACGGCGTAACGGAAGCCGCCGTCCGCCACGGCCGCACGCGCCACCCGGTTCCAGTAGCCGAACGGGTACGCGAACCCCTCGACCGGCGCGCCGAGGTGGTCTTCGAGCAGACCGCGGGACCGGTCGACCTCGTCGCGGACGCGGCCGGCCGGCAAGAGGTCCATGTGCGGATGGGTGTGGCTGTGCGCCGCGATCTCGACGCCCTCGGTGAGCGCGTCGCGCAGCGCCGCCCACGACATCATCGGGTGGATCTCGCCGCCCATGAACGCGTTGAACCACGCGGTCTTCCCGACACAGCCGGTCGGGACGTAGAGCGTCGAGGAGAAACCGTGCCTGCGCAGCACGGGGAGCGCGGCCGTGTAGAAGTCGTCGTAGGCGTCGTCGAACGTCAGCACCACCGGCCGCTCCGGCAGAGGGGTCCCGGACGCCAGGCGTTCCGCGACGTCGGCGGCCGTGAGCGTCCGGTACCCCTGGCTGTGCAGGTAGTCCATCTGCTCGGCGAACTCCGCCGGGTCCACGGCGAAGGCGCGGAACTTGGCCATCGTGGTGCTGCCGATGCTGTGATACATGAGCACCGGCGCCTCGGCGGTGGCGGACTGCACGCTCTTGCTGGCGGTCCGGGCGCTCATCGCTGCGCCTCCGCTGCTCGCTGCGCCTCCGCTGCGGCCCGTTGCGCCTGCGCTGCGACCCTCGCCTGCCGGCGCACGCTGCTGATGTAGGCAAACGGCCCGCTCAGCACTGCCCTGATGTTCAGCCTGGTGAGACCCGGTGGGAGCCCTGCCTGCACCCGGGGCGCCGACAGGGACCGGCCGTGGCGCAGGTAGCCGGCCGCCAGCGGCAGCAGCCGCAGCAGGCGGGGGAACACGCTGGGGCGGTGCCGCAGCAGCGCGGTGTAGTAGGCCAGCAGGCCGATGTTGAGCCCGTGCAGCTGCTCGCGCAGGGCGTCCATGTCCCGGCGGTGGCTGTGCCGCATCAGGGCCGACGGCTCGTAGGCGATGCTGTATCCCGCCAGCAGCACCAGCGTGAACGCGAGCGAGTCCTCGCCCATGCGGGTCGGCGTCCCCGCACCGAGTGCCACGTCGAAGCCGCCGATGCGCTCGAGCGATTCCCGCCGGAAGGCCATGTTGGCCCCCGCACCGAACGGCGGCCGGGGAAACAGCGGGTTCTGCGGCCCTTTCCGGGTGAAGATCGTGGGTGTGAACCCGCGCCCGGTGCTGTGCCCGCCGAGTTCCTCGAACAGTTCCTGCGCCATGGTCTCGAGCCGGCTGGCCAGGGTCATGCCGGTGACGCAGCCGACGTCGTCACCGCGGGCGAACCCGCGCGCGATCCCGGCGAGCCACTGGCTGTCCGGCTCGTCGTCGTCGTCGAGGAACGCGACAAGGTCCGCGGCCGCCGCCGCGGTGCCGGTGTTGCGCGCCCAGGAAAGCCCCGGGCGGTGCTCCGCGACGTAGCGGAACGTCACCGGCTCGCCGGCCCTGGCATCGACGAGCTTTCGCACGACGTCCCCGCGGGGGACGTTGTCGACGATCACCACCTCGAAGTTCGGGTAGTTCTGCCGCGCGAGGTAGCCCAGGCATACCTCGAGCTCAGCGGGCCGGTCCCGGGTGCAGATCACCACGCTGATGAACGGCGTCGTGCCGCTGCGGTCCGCGGGGCCGAGGGAGGCGTGCGCGAGCAGGCCCTCGGCGGGCAGCCCGTCTGGTGCGGCCAGCCCGGCCGCGGCGTACCGCGCGGTGACCGGAGCGGCGAGGTCCGCCCAGAGCAGGTCACCGAACTGGGCCGGGGTCAGCTCGGCGTCTGGCCGCAGGATGCTGACGGCGACGGGCTCCGAGGCCAGGCGGGCGAGCACCCACAGCCGGCGGCCGGGCACGTCGTGACCGATCGCCGGGAGCGGCTCGGTCAGCTCGACCTCGATCATCTTGCTGGACGCCAGTGCCTCGCCGGCGCTTTGCGCCGTCGCGGACGGCGATGGCGTCGCGGGGGTCATGTTCACGCGGGGGTCATGTTCATAGCAGCGGTGTCGGGCTCACAGCGGGTTCGGAGGGTCTGCCGGGGCCACGGGCTTTCCGCCGTGAGGATGGGTGAAGATCAGCTGCCCCTGCCTTACGCAGGGTACCCAAAACAGGCGTTTCGTGCCTGCCGGGTGCGCAAACTGCCGAATCGGACCTGCCGGACCTGCCGGACCTGCCGGGGCTGCCCGCCGGCTGCACCAGGCGATGGCCGGGCCGGCGGCTCTCGCTGAGGATGGTCCGCAGCACGCGCAGGCCGTCGCCGACGGCGTTCAGGTTGCTGAGGCCGTGGATCCGGGGGTGCTCGAAGCTGGGCACCTCGGTGACGGTGAGCCGGGCACGCGCGATCCTGATGTTGATCAGCGTCTCGACCTCGAAGCCGTCGCCCCACAGGGGCACGCCGTCGGCCCGGGGAGCGGAGGTGGCGTCCAGGTCCAGCACGGGCAGCACGTGCCGCCAGAAGACGTTGTAGCCGTAGCAGAGGTCGCTGTACCTCGTGCGGAAGCGCAGGTTGACAAGGCCGCTGAGCACCCGGTTGCCGAGGCTCCGGATGTGCGTGAGGTCGCTGCTGCCTCCCCCGCCCGCATACCGGGTGCCCTTGGCGAAATCGCTGCCCGCGGTCAGCGCCTGCACGAACCGGGGGATCTCGCCGGGATCGGCCGAGCCGTCCGCGTCGACCATCGCGATGATGTCGCCCGTGGCGGCGGCAAACCCGCACGCTAGCGCGTTCCCCTTGCCCTTACGGTTCTGCAGCACGACGCGGACGTCGGGACGCAGGCTCCGGGCGACCGCCAGCGTCCCGTCCACGGAGTGGCCGTCGACGACGATCACCTCGTGCAGGCCCGCCGGGAGCCGGGCGAACACATGCGGCAGGTTCCTCGCCTCGTTGAGCGTCGGTATCACCACGGAGACCCGTGGCCATCCCGCCGGTGCCTCGCCGGACTCATGCGTCATGTGGTGAGATCCTCCGCCCCTGTCGACAATAAGAGGACGGTCGCGGGCGCTTGCCGGTTGACAGAAAGCGTCAGATCAGCGCTTTCAGGTATCTCATGGCCAGCTTCCAGGTTTCCCTCGGCTGACGCTGTCACAAGTTTTCGAGGTCTTCATCCCGATAGATGGAGTTATCGTAGCTGTGCTCCTGCTTAGTCCCTGACCTGCAAGGATGCCCAGCCCGAAACGGAACGAAGTTATATGAATACGTTGAGTAAGGATATGGCTTATAGGCCCAGCGGCCGTGTTCGTCTGCTAGCCTCCCCGGTACTCACCTGGTTCTGGCCACGCCTGCCTCCCCGCTAACGGGCATCGCCTGGTACCGGGTCATTGCCATTAGCCGAGTGGGACTCAATTCCAGCTGAAAAACGGGGTCGGCCGCTAACGAGAGGGCGCGGAATGAGCTGGCTGATGCGCGCCCTGCAGCCGTGAAGGGGAGACGGTGACAGCTCAGGTTCCTATCGACGATCCGGGTTATCCGCGGATATCGGTTGTCGTTCCGGCGATGAACGAGGAACGGAACATCCCGCACGTTCTCGAGCAGATGCCCGACAAGATCTACGAGCTGATCCTCGTGGACGGGGGCTCGGTCGACAACACGGTCGCCGTCGCCCGGGAACTGTGGCCCGGGGTCCGCGTCATATCGCAGAACCGCAAGGGCAAGGGGAACGCGCTGGCGTGCGGGTTTGCCGCCGCCAGAGGCGACGTCATCGCGATGGTGGATGCGGACGGCTCCGCCGATCCCGGCGAGATCCCCCGGTTCGTCGAGGCCCTCATGGACGGTGCGGACTTCGCCAAGGGATCGCGGTTCCTGGCTGGCGGCGGCGGCAGCGACGACCTGACCAGGATCCGCGCACTCGGCAACCGCGCACTGAGCATGCTATTCAACGTCATCTACGGGACCCGGTACACCGATCTCTGCTACGGGTTCAACCTGTTCTGGCGGCGTCACGTCGATGCCCTGCGGCTCGATGTGACGTCTCCGTCGCCGCCGACCAGCGACGGGCGGCTGTGGGGAGACGGGTTCGAGATCGAGACGCTGATACACATCCGCATCACCAAGGCGAAGCTGCGCGTCGCCGAGGTGCCCAGTTTCGAGCACAGCCGGATTCACGGATTCAGCAACCTGAACGCCGTCGGCGACGGCCTCCGCGTGCTGCGGACCATCCTGTGGGACCGCCGGGGCATCCGGCCGGCCGAGCCGCTGGCCCCCGCCGACGACCCGGACACCAGTCCCATCGAGCGGGTAGAGCCGGAGACGTACCAGACCAGCCGCAACTCCTTATACCCGGGAGCGATCCGAAGAAGATGGCAGCTGACATGCCTCACGACAAGCCCGCGCGCACCGCAGACGCGCGCACCGCAGAGCAGCCCTGGACCGTCGCGGTAGTCATCTGCGCGTTCTCGACGGCCCGATGGGGTGCCACGTGCGAGGCGATGGCATCGATCCAGGCGCAGACGGCGGCGCCGGCCGAGACGGTGCTCGTGATCGACCATAACCCCGAACTGCTGGCCCGCGCCGCGGCCGCGTTCCCCAAGGCCACCGTCATCCCCAACGCGGGCCGTCAGGGCGCGTCCGCGGCCCGCAACACCGGGGTCGCCGCGTCCGGGGGGGATCTCATCGCCTTCCTGGACGACGACGCGGTCGCTGCGCCGGACTGGCTGGAGCTGATGATGCCGCATTTCGCCAGGCCCGAGGTCGTGGGCGTGGGCGGCGGCTGCGAGCCATTGTGGTTCACCAGCCGGCCGCGGTGGTTCCCGCGCGAGTTCGACTGGATCGTTGGCGCGTCCTACATCGGCATGCCCGTGGGGACGCAGCCGATCCGCAACGTGTGGAGCGGCAACATGATCCTGCGCCGGCGGATCTTCAACGAGATCGGCGGCTTCAACGAGGACTTCGGCAAGGTCGGCAAAGTCGCGCGCCCGGAGGACACCGATCTGTGCCTGCGTGCCGCCGCGGCGCAGGATCACGGGACGTGGATGTACGAGCCGTCGGCGATCTGCGGGCACCGGGTCCCGGCCAGCCGCGAGAAGGTGCCGTTCTTCCTGCGCCGGTGCCTCAACGAGGGCCGGGGCAAGGCGGGACTGGCCCAGCTGAACGGCGCCGCGGCCACCTCGTCCGAGCGGCAGTACGCCACCAGGGTGCTTCCCCGGGGATTCGCCCGGGGGCTCGGGGAGGCTGCCCGCGGGGACCTTTCCGGGGCGGAGCGCAGCCTCGCGATCGCGGCCGGGCTGTCGCTCGCGACAGCGGGCTTCGTCACCAGCCGGATCGCCCAGAGTGTCCGCGGCTCCCGGCCCGTCCGGGGGGCCGCGGCGGGAGGCTGACCGAAAGCGCAGGTCCACACGACGGGACCACCGTGGCTGGGCGGTAAACCATGGTTGCGCCTGCGCCGTCGTCTAGATGGTGGGTTGCGCACTACGGGATACGTGCGCGGCAGGCAGCAGCATTCAGGCACGCACCAACTACAAGGAGAAGAACATCCCCATGACGGCTACGCTTCGAGAGATCCTGCTGGCGCCGGGCACTGCGCCGAAAGTGCTCGACGACTGCCAGACGCTCATTGACCAGGAGGTAGCGGATAAGTCAGGGGTCTCCGGGGCGGCGATCAAGCTCGCCTACAAGACGGCGACCAGCTTCGCCCCGGGCTATTTCCGCAAGACCCTGGAGGACATGCTTCCGCAGATCGTGGACAAGCTGGAGCCGTACTGGGCCGACTTCAGCACCTCCGGCAGCTCCGAGTTCGGCGACTACCTCCACAAGCGTGGCCAGGAGGTGACGGAGGACCTGCTCTCGCTGACCGATGAGATCGCTGCGGTCTCCAAGCGGCCCGTGATCATCAAGGCATACCGTGCCGTCCGCGGCAGCGCGAGCAAAAATGTGCAGGCCGCGCTCCCGCGGGTCGGTGACCTGGTGATGAAGTACGCGGTCTAGAAGGAACGAATCCAAGCTCACTTCGCGTGAAGGAGTTGTAAGCCGTGACCGACGTCGCCCGGACGCCGAGCAGACTAGAGCCCGACACCGACGAGCCGGTGCTGATCATCGGGGCCGGGGTCGCCGGGCTGGCCGCCGCGGCCCAGCTCGGCAAGATGGGCGTGCGATCTCTGGTCCTCGAGTCCGGTGACGGCGTCGCCTACGTCTGGCGGCTGCGCTACGACCGGATGCGGATGAACACCTGCCGCTGGAACATCAGGCTGTGGTTCGGCCGCTTTCCCCAGGGGACGCCGGCCTTCCCGACGCGCGACCAGTTCGTCCGCTACATGGAGTCCTACGTCGCCAAGCACGACCTGAAGGTGCGTTACGGCGTCAAGGTCGACCGGATCGACCAGGTTGCCGACGGCTGGCAGCTGACCACGGCAACCGGGGACCTGACGGCCCGCCAGGTTATCGTCGCCACCGGGCACGACCGCATTCCGCGGCTGCCGGACTGGCCCGGCCGTGACCGTTTTCCCGGCCGCCTGATCCACTCGGTGCAGTACCGCAACCCGCGCGAGTTCCGCGGCGCGGACGTGCTGGTCGTGGGGAGCGGCTGTTCCGGCGCGGACATCGCTGCCGACCTCGCCCATGGCGGGGCGGGGCGGGTCTGGCTGGCCGTGCGCAGCCAGCCGCACATCATGATGCGTAAATCGGTCTGGGGGCCCAACGACCTGGTCGCCGCCGCGCTGCAGCGGATGCCGCTGTCGATCGCGGACTCCATGGACAGGCTCATTCGCCGCACGACCGTCGGCAATCTCGCTCGCTGGGGCATCCGGGTGCCGGAAGAGGGCACCTTCACCACCTTCCGCCGCGACGACGCGCAGCCCACGGTCGTCGACCCCGATTTCATCCAAGGGATCAGGGCCGGGCGCATCGAGGTGGTCGCCGGGGTGTCGTCTCTTGACGCCGATGGCGTTCAGCTCACCGACGGGACCAGGCTGCGGCCGGACGCGATCGTGGCGGCAACCGGATTCGGCAACGGGCTGGCACCCCTCGTCGGCCATCTCGGCGTGCTCGACGACGAGGGCCTGCCCCTCAGCAGGCCCGGGCTGTATTTCCTCGGCTACGGCAAGGGAGTGGGCGTCATCGGCCCGAACGCCCGCCGCGCAACGGAGCAGGTGTGCCGGGACCTGGCCAGCGAGAGGCTGAGGCCTCTCGCACCAGCCGCTGGCTTACCGCCGGCAAGCCTCAGTACCCGATGAGACGGTGCGGGCGCAGGAACGTCCCCGGCGAAGCCGGGCGCTGGCCAGGCCGTGTGGCGCTGGCCTTACCGTCCCCGGCCTTCCGCGGTGGTGGCGAAAAGCTTGCCGAGGGTGGCGGCGAGCTGCCGCCGTTCGCGCCCGGTGAGCGGGCTGAGGACGCGCTCGTTGTGCTCGCTGACGGCCTGGCGCAGCTCCGCCAGCGCCGACCGCCCGGCCGGGGTGATCGTCACCACGTACCGGCGGCGGTCGCGGGGATCGCGGGCCCGCTGCGCGTACCGCAGCGCCTCCAGCCCGTCGAGCAGCTCCACCATGTTGCCGCTGTCGATGCGCGCGGCCGTGCACAGCTCCTGCTGGGAGAGCCCGCCGCGGGCGTCGAGGATCAGCAGGATCAGGTACTGCTGCGGCCGGATGCCCCACCCCGCCAGCACGTCCTTGAACCCGGCGCGCACGGCGGCGCCCACCCGGGACAGCAGGAATCCGGGGTCGGTCACGAGCTGCGCGAGTCCCGCCTGTTTCTGCACCGATATATGCTATGCCCAACAGTAGCTGTCAGTGACAGCGATTAGTGCCTAGCGCCCGGAGGCAACCGTGAGCCCCGACAGTACGCACGCCGAGCCCGGGGACAGCCTGGTGCGCGCATCGGACGCCGACCGTGACCGGGTGGTCGAGGTGCTCGCCGCCGCCAGCGCGGAAGGGCGGCTCACCCTGGAGGAGTATTCGGAACGCAGCGATGCCGCGCTGGCCGCGCGAACGCTCGGTGATCTGGCCAGCCTCACCGCGGACCTGCCAGCTTCCGGCCCTCCCGCGCTGCCCCCCGGCGACGCCGCGGCGGTCCCCGAGGAGATCACCGCCGTCCTGGGCAACGAGTCGCGCAAGGGCCCCTGGGTCGTGCCGGCCCGCCTGGTGGTCCGCTCGGTGCTGGGCGACTGCCACCTGGAGATGCACAAGGCGATCATCGGCCAGCACGTCACGACCATCGACGCGACAGTCCGGTTCGGGAGCGTGACCATCTTCGTGCCGGACGGGATCGACGTGCGCATGAGCGGCCGCGCCGTGCTCGGGGCCAAGTCCTCGGAACTGCGCGGGGCGCCGCAGCCCGGGGCTCCGGTGATCGTCGTCCGCTGCAACGTGTTCTGCGGCGCGATCACCGTCAAGCGCCCGGACTGGCTGATGCGCCGGCGCGAGCAGCGCCTCGCCGCCAAGGAGGAACGGCACCTCGCTGTCGGCGAGAAGTAACTGGTTGCCGCTCCCACCGCCGGGCCAAAACTAGCGCTAGTAGCTGCTTATCGTGGGCGCCGTAAGGCGCGGGGAGCCTGCGCGATGAGTCCGGTTATCAGCGCGTCGAGGATCTGGGTCATCCTGGGGGCGAACTCGGCCTGGGCGTGGGCAAGGCTGGGGTCTTCGGCGTAGAGCTTCGCGAGGACCTCGCCGGGGTTGGCGGTCTGCCATAGCGTGGCCGCGAGGGCGGTCGCGGAGGCCGGGTACGCGGACCTCGCCCCCGTCGAGGAAGTCTCGCTGGACGCGTTCCGCGCCCAGGTCGAGGCCGTCTTCTTCGGAACGGTGAACGTGACCAAGGCAGCCCTGCCGGTGTTCCGGCGCCAGGGCAGCGGCTACTTCATCCAGGTCACCTCCATCGGCGGCCGCCTGACCGCACCCGGCTTGGCCGCCTACCA
>JASHQP010000694.1 GCA_030039095.1 Streptosporangiaceae bacterium | reverse complement strand
GCCGCGGAAGTTGGCGGCGCCGCCCCGGTCGGATCCGTCACCGGCGCGACGCTGCGCTTCGTCGCCTCGGCGACCGGCGCCAGGTCGGTGGTCGAGATAGGCACCGGCTGCGGCACCTCAGGTCTCTACCTTCTTCGCGGCATGCGCCCAGGTGGGGTCCTGACCAGCGTGGACGTCGAGCCGGAACATCAGCGGCTGGCACGGTCGGTATTCCTGGAAGCCGGGTTCCCGGCGGGCCGCTACCGGCTGATCAGCGGGCGGGCGCTCGAGGTCCTGCCCCGCCTCGCCGACGGCGCGTACGACCTGGTGTTCTGTGACGCCGACCAGCACGAGTACCCCGACTACCTGATCGCGGCGCTCCGGCTGCTGCGCCCGGGCGGTGTGGTGATCTTTGACGACGCCCTGGCGCGGGACCGGGTTGCCGATCCCGCCTGCGGCGATCCTGACGTTGTCGCGGTCAGGGAATTGTGCGAGCAGGTGCGGATCGATGACCGCCTGGTGCCGCTGCTGCTGCCGGCTGGGGACGGCCTGCTGGCCGCCGTGAAACGGCCGGAGTAACGGCTTCTCCGGCCCCGGCGCGGGGCCGGAGGGCGGGAACGGCGTCGCAGAGGTGGCTGGATAGATGTCAGTTCCAGTGGTGATCGGCATGGCGACCCGGTCAGGGTCTTCGTCACGCCGTCGGCTGCCGGGATGTACGGGCACCGAGCGGGCCCTGCCTGGGAGCGGGCAGGCAGGTAGCATCGGTGGCGCTCCGCAGGACTCAGCCGACGGCCGTCTTGAGAGCTTCGCCCAGCGCAACCGCCTCGTCAGGCGACAGTTCAACGACCAGCCGCCCGCCGCCCTCGAGCGGAACGCGCATAACGATGCCGCGACCCTCTTTGGTGACCTCGAGCGGACCGTCGCCCGTCCGCGGCTTCATCGCCGCCATCCGCCATCCCCTTTCCTGCCTGAAGGCCGCAGCAACCCATGGGATCTACGGTGCCTGCTCCGGTGCCTGGCGGAACCGGCCAGCCACAACCATGTCGATCAGTACCTCTATTATCCAGAGTTCCGGCCCGCAGTGCTAACGATCAGTCTTCCCGCCCCCCGCGCCGCCCGGCGCTCTCGCCGTTGCCGCAGCGCCGGGTGAGACTGGCACGATGGACGCGAGATCGGCTCTCTTCGACCTCTACGGTGACCATTTGCGGTCGCGGGGCTCGCGTGCCCCGGTGGCCGCCCTGGTCCGGCTGCTTGCCCCGCTCGGCATCACGGCGCCGGCGGTGCGCACGGCCGTCTCGCGGATGGCGAGGCAGGGATGGCTGGAAGGGCTGCGACTGCCGGAGGGGGCCGGCTATGAGCTCACGCCGCGGGCGGTGCGCAGGCTCGACGACGCAGCGGAGCGGATCTACCGCCACGGTGACCTCGCCTGGGATGGCCGCTGGCATGTGGTGGTGGTCGGGCGGCTGAAGGAGCGGGCGCGGCGCGAGCGGGTGCGCGCCGCCCTGGGCTACCTCGGGTACGCGCCGATCGACGAGACGACGTGGGTCAGCCCGCGCCCTTCGCGCGAACTCGAGGCACTGCTGGAGACCGAGCGGGTCAGGGCCGAGCGCTTCTTCGCCAGCTACGACGGCGACGCACGCGGCCTCGTCGCCAGGGCCTGGGACCTTGACGGGCTGTCCCATGCCTACCTGCGGTGGCTGGCCGTCACCGCCGACCTGGTGGCTCGGGTCGGCCCGGACACGCCCGACGAGGTGGTTTTCGCCACCCGGAGCCGACTCGTGCACGAATGGAGGAAATTCCTGTTCCGCGACCCCGGGCTGCCCGACGAGCTGCTGCCGACCCGCTGGGCCGGGCGCCAGGCAGCGGAGGTGTTCGATGCCGAGTCGGCCCGGCTGCTGCCCGCCGCTTCCCAATTCGTGGACCGCTGCCTGCGGCCGGGCAGCTAGCTCAGCCCTCCGCGCTCGCCGCGGCCCGCAGCTCCTCGTGAGCCCACACGATGTGCTCTTCCACGTCGACGAGGTCGCTCAGCGGCATCCGCTGATAGCTCCCGTCGGCCGCCCGCCACGAGGCGGTGCCGGAATGGCACCAGACGGTCAGATCGCGGCTGACGGACAGCACCGACATGGAAGCACCCGGCTCGTCCGCCCGGACCAGGCGCCCGCCGAGGCCACGGCCTGCCAGCATCGCCTCGAGCTCGTTGACCGCCTGCCAGGGGCTGAACTCGGTCCGGCCGAACCGCGCCGCGTCGCAGCCCGGCGGCACCCGCAGCGCGAACCACACGGCCTTGCCGGAGACCTTCCAGCTGCCGAGCCGTCCCCGGGTGAGGTGAGCGCCCCACTCACCGGCCGACAGCCCGTCCACGACCTGAAGCCCGCGGCCGTTGACGCCCTCCTTCGACCGGATCTTCACATCCGGCAGGCTGCCCGTCTTCCAGCCAGGCTGGGAGTCGAAGACCTTGCACACCAGCTCGCAGCGGGAGCCTCCGCCGCGCAGGTAGAGCCAGAATTCGGGGAACCCGCTCACCGGCCGCTGGCTGGACCCGCTGAACTCCACGTTCCCCTGGGCGTGGAGCGTGTTCGCGGCCAGCTCACTGGCCATCGTGACCCCGTCGTGGACGAGATCGCCCGGCAGCCCGATGCCGGCAACCGCCTCGCGGAAGCAACTCCTGGCCGCGCCCGCGCACGTCGGATCGAGGGGAAGGGGGCGCGCGAAGCAGCCCCCGGCGCTCACGCTGGCCTCCGCCAGGGAGCCCGAGGAACCGAACGCCTCCGCCACTGGCGCCGCCATGAAGGCGTGCTCTGCGGTGGAGTGGCCGGTTCCGCCGCGGCGGTCCGGCCCGCCCTCGGCGGGCGAAGGTAGCATCTCCTCCGCCTTTCGGACTCAGATATCTGTGAAACACAGATTATGAGTCGGGTGCAAGCCTACGCAATGGTAACGAGGGAAAAAGTCCGGGCCAATGGCACGTTCCGCCCTCGCGCTAGCGGGGCGATAGTGACGGAACCATGGCCTTCAGGGTAGATGGAACGAACGGCAGTTGGTGGCATGCAGTTGATCGCAACGGTAACGTCACATTCGCGGCAGCCTAGATCCTGACCAGGCCGGACTGCCGGGCCTCGAGACAGGCTCAGTGTGTGAAGAATCCCCCGGGAGGAGAGCCCGGGGGATTCTTCACATGCGGTAGATCGCGTGATGCGCCCTCAGGGACGAAGGTCGAACCGGCCAATCTTCGCATCCGCGAGGAATGCGGCAAATGCCGCCCGGCCAACGACGTGGGCGCCGCCCTCCGGGCGCTTGCTGTCCCTGACGGCGACGACGTCGCTCAGATTGGCTGCGATCTCCACGCAGCCCCCGTTGGTAGCGCTGAGGCTGGCCTTCCGCCAGACAGCTCGAGACAGGTCAGACATGCTCTTACTCCAGTTGTTCGCCTAGGTACTTGAGGTACTGGGTGGTGTCGGCGGGCTCGAGCGCCGAATCGCGGGACCGACTGAAGCCCTCGACGTAGGCCATCACATCGTCGTCGGCGGTCACCTCCTGGATCGCGGTGTCGGACTCCAGAAAGACGACACTCGGCTCGTCGTCTTCGAAATCGAAAATGTCGATCATGGACCACAGGCCGCGGTGCGGCCCGTCGGCGAAGCGCTGGATGCGCAACTCCACGTTCGGATGCTCGGCGGCCTTCACCAGATAGTCGATCTGCTCGCGCCGCTCGGCCTTGGTGCCCCACCGGTACATCAGCGATGCCTCGGTGATCACAGCGACGAGCTTCGGCGCGGTGCCGTCGATGCGGTCAAGGATGTGCTGGCGCCGCATTCTGGCCTCGGTCGCGCGCTCGCGCCAGATCGGCGGCTTGGGGGCGACCCGCAGCACGGCCTCGGCGTAGTCCCTGGTCTGCAGCAGGCCGGGCACCAGCAGCGGCATGCACACCCGGATCGCAGCAGCGTCGTTCTCGAACCCGGCGAACTCGTTCTCGAAGACGTCCGCGTAGTCCCGCCACCAGGGCTTGACGCGCGCCTTCATGGCGAGCGCCTCGAGTTCCGCGCGCTCCTCGTCATTGACCCCGTAGACCCGGAGCAGGTCCCTGATGTCGCTCATCTCGGGGCGTTTCCAGTGGTTGGCCTCGAACCGGCCGACCTTGCCCCGGCCCCAGTCGAGGAGGTCGCACACATGGTTCGCGGTGTGCCCGGAGGCGCGCCGCAACTCGGTGAGACGGCGGGATAGCCGCCGTTTCGCAACGGTTGCCCCGTAGGCGTCGTCGCTCATCGGCGATTGCCTCCTTGACAGGACGTCCCTTTCAGCATAGCCCTACTTAAGTTGTGAATCACAAACGATGGCATCATCGGATGTGACTCTTTTGGATATCGGTTGCGTATCGGTTCGCCCCGGTATCCGAGAAAGGCCTGGTAATGGCCGGTAAAGGGCGGTGTGGGGGAGCCTCGCAAGATCGCGGGCGGACCTCGCAAGATCGCGGGCGGAGCGGTCGACGGCCGGCGGTCACCGGCAAGCGGTATCACAAATTCAGCCGTCAGCCGACCGCGTCGTCGAACTCGCCGGCCCGCACGCCGTCCAGGAAGCACTCCCATTCGTTCCGGTCGTAGACCAGCACCCGGCCGTCCGGGTCGCCGGCCACGCGCATCAGCACCCACTCGGCGCCGGCGCCCGGGGCACGGCTGATGAACGCGATCTCGAGGGCGCCGTCGCCGTCGCCGGACCGCTGCCAGTCCTGCGCGCCGAGATCGATGCCGAGTTCCGCAACGGTCGGCTTCGCATTCACAGGCCCCTCCTCACTGGGTAACCGTCGGTCACGGGCGGCGGGCGACACCACAGTAGATGCCACGCGACCCTTCAGTATCGGCGGCCTCAACGTCCTCGGCGCCCCAAAGGCCCGCATATGTGATCGCCGGGCCGGCCCCGGCGTAGGGCGGCACCAGGTCGAGGCCGTCGAAGAAGCGCTCGACCTCGGCCTTCGAGCGCAGGTGGACCTTCTCGGCCATGTTCGCCAGCGCCTCCCGGCCCGCCTGGACCATGCCCGGCGGCATCCTGTCGTAAGTGCCGTGCGACAGCGCCAGATAGCTTCCGGGAGCCACGGCTTCCATGTAGCGAGCCACCAGAGCCCACGGATCATCCTCATCGGGAACCAAGCTGAGCAACGTGGTCATCAGCACGCCTGCCGGACGAGCGAGATCTATGAGCCGCCGCAGCCCGAGATCGCCGAGCACGGCGCCTGGGTTTCGCCAGTCGGCCGTGATCAGCATCGTCGTCCCGCCTGCCGCGCGCAGCGGGCCGCTGTACGCGGCGACCATCGGGTCATGGTCGACGTACACCACGCGGGCATCGGGGGCGACCTTGTGCACCGCCTCGTGGGTGTTGTTCCGCGTGGGCAGGCCCGCGCCGATGTCGATGAACTGCCGGACGCCCTGGCCCGCGATCCAGACCGCCGCCCGGCCGTGGAACCCGCGGTTGGCCAGCATCGCATCCAGCACATCGGGCACGGTGGCCCTCAGCCGCTCCGCCGCTTCCCGGTCGGCCGGGAAGTTGTGCGTGCCGCCCAGGAAGTAGTCGGAGATGCGGACCGGGCTTGGCCTGGTCGGGTCGACCCCTGGGGGAACGTCGGGGAACGCGGTCATGCTTGCCTCCGCCCCCCTCATGACCAGTGTGGCACGATCTGGGCTGCGCAGGCGGACGGCAACCCCGCTGCCTGCGGCGGGATGCTAAGCGGGGTAGGCGCCGCGGCGGAAGCAGTCCTGCAGATGATCGTCGACCACGCCGCAGGCCTGCAGCGTGGCGTACGCGGTCACCGGGCCGGTGAAGGTGAAGCCGTGCCGCTTTAGTTCCCTGGACAGCGCCTTCGACGCGGGCGTCCAGGCCGGCACGTCGGCCAGGGTGACCGGGACGTGCTCCTGCCCGCCCGCGTAGCTCCACACCAGCGCCGCCAGGCCGCCGGGCAGCGTGAGCGCCGCCCGCGCGTTGTTCATGGCAGCCTCGATCTTGGCCCGGTTCCTGACGATGCCGGCATCGGCGAGCAGCCGCGCGACGTCGCCGGGGCCAAATTTCGCGACGGCCTCGATGTCGAACCCGGCGAACGCGGACCGGAATCCCTCCCGCTTGCGCAGGATCGTGAGCCAGGACAGGCCGGACTGGAACGCTTCGAGGCACAGCCGCTCGAACATCCCCTTGTCGTCGCGCACCGGGCGGCCCCACTCGTCGTCGTGGTAGGCGAGATATTCGGTGCTGCCCAGGCCCCACGGGCACCGCAGGAGGCCGTCCGGCCCTGCCTGCGCCCCGGCGGAAGCGGCGCTCAACCGGTCCCCCTCTCCCTCTCACTCTGCTCGTCGGACTCCGGCGACGGCGCCGGTGCCGGGGGTGACGGCGACGAGACCGGGGGTGACGGCGACGCGCCCGGCCGCTGCCACGCCGACCACTGCTGTGCTTCCGCCGGCGGCCGTGTCCCCCCGATGCCGTGGGAGAACGGCGAGGGCAGCGGGCCGGAAGCCCCCTTGACCGGCGGCCTCGCAGGTGCCTGCGGCCTGGCAGGTGCCTGCGGCTTGGCAGGGGGTCGCACCCTGGGCTGGAAGTCCGGGTGCGGTTCGCTCGCGGCGGCTTCCAGTTCGGCGATCTGGCGCCGCAAAATGGCGATCTCCACATCCCGCTCGGTCACCGTGCGCGCGACCATGTTCAGCGCCTCGTCGGTCGCGCGCATGTCATAGCCCCACAGCGCGGCGGGCGGGCGCAGCAGCGCCACGTCGGCGGCGGTCACGATCTCCCCGTCGAGCGGCCGGGCGTCCGCGGCCGGCCGCGCCAGCTCACCGCCGCGACCCATCGCGACGACAACGACGCCGCAGAGGATGGCGACGGCCACGATCAGCAACACCACGAGCACACAAGAATCGTGCCATGCCAGAGCCCAAATGGCGTATTCCGGCGGGCGCGCAGCCCGGCATCAGGCCGCGGGACCCTCGCGGCCCGGCCGGTCCGAGCGGTTCGCGTGCGCGTCCTTGATGATCGCCACGACCTCGGCGGGGTCGTCCGCGATCCGGAACAGCTCGGGGTCGGCGGCCGAGACTTTTCCCTCGGCCAGCAGCGTCCCGTGGATCCACGAGGTAAGGCCGGACCAGTAGTCGCGGTCCACCAGGACGATGGGGAACTTGGTGATCTTGCCGGTCTGGACGAGCGTGAGCGCCTCGAACGTCTCGTCCAGGGTGCCGAACCCGCCCGGCAGCACGACGAACGCCTGCGAGTACTTGATGAACACCGTCTTGCGGACGAAAAAGTACCGGAACTCGAGGCCGATCTCGACGTAGTCGTTCAGGCCCTGCTCCAGCGGCAGCTCGATGCCGAGGCCGACCGAAACACCGCCGGCGCCCACGGCACCCTTGTTCGCGGCCTCCATGATCCCGGGGCCGCCGCCGGTGATCACCGCGTACCCCGCCGCCGCGAGTCCGGCTCCGATCTGTTCCGCCCGCTCATAGTCCCCGGTGCCCGGAAGCGTCCGCGCCGACCCGAACACCGCGACCGCCGGGCCGAGCTCGGATAGCAGCCCGAACCCCTCGACGAACTCCGCCTGGATCCGGAGCACCCGCCAGGGATCGGTGTGCACCCAGTCGCTCGGGCCGCGCCGGTCCAGCAGCCGCTGGTCCGTGGTGGTCTTCGGTATGTGCTTGCCTCGCAAGGTCGCGGGCCCCTGACGGCGCAGCCGGCGATGCGGCTCCGAGTTCGCGCTCATGAGCCCATAACGTAGCTGGCCAGGGCGGTTATACCCTTACCAGGGTGGTCGCGGATTAGCGTAACGGCCCGCTTTGCGGGTTCGATCGGACCCGATTTGAGGGGCCTTAACGGTACCCGGACTGAGTGACTGCGCCAGCAGGTAACTTCGGTGCTGTGCCGAAAACCCGCCGCGCCCGACGTGGGATCCCGGGGGTAAGCCTGCTCATGGCCGTAATCCTGGTGCTGGGCGGGTACATCGCCTACCAGCGGATCCAGCCGCTGCTGTCGGGCAGTGGCTGCACCGCGGCGGGCGGCGGCCAGGACGTGTCGCTCGGCACCGGCCAGGCGGGCATCGCCGCCACGATCGCCGGCGTCGCGCAGCGGCAGGCGCTGCCGGCCCGGGCGGTCACCGTGGCCTACGCGACGGCGCTGCAGGAGTCCAAGCTGCAGAACCTGACGTACGGCGACCGCGATTCGGTCGGCGTGTTCCAGCAGCGGCCTTCGGAGGGCTGGGGACCGCGCCGCGACCTCGAGAACCCCGTATACGCCACGTCGAAGTTCTTCCGCGCGCTGGTGAAGGTTCCGGGATATCAGCAGCTGCCTATTTACCAGGCAGCGCAGGACGTGCAGCACAGCGCCGACGGATTTGCTTACGCACAGTACGCAACGATGGCCGATCGCATGGCCGTCGCCTTCACCGGGCAGGACCCGCACGCGGTGTGGTGCTGGTACGCGCAGAAAATCGGCGGCACGGCACGTACCGACGCCGCCTCCACGCAGCTCTCGCAGACTTTCGGCCCGCAGCGGGCCCGCCCCCGCGCGGATCCCGGGCTGAACGTGCAGGTCGCGGGGACCCGGCAGGGCTGGGTGATTGCGGCCTGGCTGGTGTCGCACGCCCAGCAGTACCAGATCAGCTACGTGACGTACGCGGGCTATAGCTGGAAGGCTGCCGATGGCGCCGCAGGATGGGCTCGCTCAGATTCTCCGTCTCCGCCGGGAAGCATCCAGCTTGGCTGATAGATTGCCTGCCGTGGGGACGGAAAAGGAGTAACGAAGTGACGTACATCATCACCCAGGGTTGCATTGACCTGCTGGACAAGACGTGCATCGAGGAATGCCCTGTGGATTGCATCTACGAGGGCGAGCGCATGATGTACATCCATCCGGACGAATGCGTTGACTGCGGCGCCTGCGAGCCGGTCTGCCCGGTAGAGGCGATCTACTACGAAGACGACGTGCCGGCCCAGCTCAGGGACTTCTATCGCGTCAACGTCGATTTCTTCCAGAACATCGGCTCACCTGGCGGCGCGTCCAAGGTCGGCAAGATCCACGGCGACCACCCGCTCGTGGCGTCCTACCCGCCGCAGCCGCACTGATCTCGGCCGCCGACCGTAACCGCCGGGTGCCGACGCTCGCCGCACGGCTGCCGCGTTTTCCCTGGGACGCGCTCGAGCCCTACCGGGTCAGGGCGCTCGCCCATCCCGGTGGCATCGTCGACCTGTCCATCGGCACTCCGGTCGACTCCGTTCCCGACGTAGTAAGCGAGGCGCTGGCTGCTGCCTCGGATGCCCCTGGCTACCCGGCCACCGCTGGCACCCGCGCGCTGCGCCAGGCGGCGGCCGGATGGCTGGCGCGACGGCATCAGGTCATCGTCGACCCCGATGCCGTCCTCCCCGTGATCGGCACGAAGGAACTCATCGCCGGACTGCCGACGCTGCTCGGCCTTGGGGCCGGCGACGTGGTCGTGCATCCCGAACTGGCCTACCCGACGTACGACGTGGGCGCGCGGATGGCCGGGGCGAGGCCGGTGGCCGCCGACGGGCTCGTGTCACTCGGCCCCGAGCCGGTCCGGCTGGTCTGGGTGAACTCGCCGTCGAACCCGACCGGCCGGGTGCTGCCCGCCGAGCACCTGCGGAAGGTCGCCGCGTGGGCGCGGGAGCGCGGTGCCGTTGTCGCTTCCGACGAGTGCTACATCTCGCTCGGCTTCACCGAGCGCCCCCTCTCGGTGCTGCACCCCGACGTGTGCGGCGGCTCGCACGATAACCTGCTCGCCGTGCACTCCCTGTCCAAGCGGTCCAACATGGCGGGCTACCGCTTCGGTTTCGTTGCCGGTGACCCGGCGCTGGTCGCCGAGCTGCTGGCGATACGCAAGCACTCCGGGATGATCGTGCCGGGACCGGTGCAGGCGGCCGCGGTGGCCGCGCTGGGCGACGACGCCCATGCCGACGCGCAGCAGGCCAGGTACGCGGCGCGGCGGGCGGTTCTCCTGCCGGCGCTGGAGGCTGCGGGCTGGGCCGTCGACCACTCGCAGGCCGGCCTGTACCTGTGGGCCACTCATCCCGGCCGGGACTGCTGGGAATCCGTCGCCGCGCTCGCCGGGGCCGGGATCCTGGTCGCGCCGGGATCGATGTACGGAAGGGCGGGCGGGCGGCACGTCCGGGTCGCGCTGACCGCCACCGACGAGCGGATCGCCGCCGCCGCCGAGCGCCTGGCCACGGTGGCCTGAGCCGTGTTCCGGATCTACGACATGCGAACCGGGCGGGTCGAGGACATCGGACCCGGGCCCGGCGGCCTGCTGCACCTGTACGCCCGCGGCCCGGAGCGCGGGCGCCCCGCACACGTCGGCGAGCTGCGTTCGCTGCTGGTGGCGGACCTGATCCGGCGCAACGCCGAGCACCGTCACGGGCTGACGGCCGTGGTCTGCCTGGTCATACGCCGTGCCGGAAACGACGAGGCACCGGCCGACGACGGCGCGCTCGCCGCCGAGACAGCGGCGCTGAACATCAAGCCCGCCGAGCAGACGCTCCTCGCTCCGGAGCCGGCCGGCCCGGGCACCGTCGCGGAGAGCCAAGTAGAGATCACCGTCGAGGCACGGCTGGGGCCGGGGGCACCGCTGGGGCGGGAGGCACGGCTGGGGCCGGCGGCCGGTCAGGCGACCATTCGGCACACGGTGGGCGTGGGCCCGGTGACGTTCAGCGGCTACGACGCCGGCCACGCTGCCCCGCACGAGGCGCCGGCGGTGCACCTTTCCGGCCTGGCAGACCGCGGGCTCGACCCCCTCGCCGTGCGGCTCGCGCTCATGTCGCGCCGCCACGCCGACCGGGCGGACCTCACCTGGGACGTCCTGAGCGAAGCGGACGAGGCCCTGCGCCACTGGCGTGAGCTGGTGGCCGAGTGGGCCGAATCACCGAGCAGGCCGCTGTGCGCGGAGGTGACCGCGCAGGTGGCCGCCGCGTTCGACGGCGACCTGGACACGCCAGCGGCCCTCCGGGCCCTGCGCGGGCTGGAGCAGGACCCGCAGATCCCGCCGGGATCGAAGTTCGAGTCCTTCTTGCACGCCGACCAGCTGCTCGCGCTGGACCTGCCCCGCGAGATCGGCCGGCTACCCCGCGGCTAGGCGCCCGGGCCGATCGGCGCCGTCGCGCAACAGATCGACGGCCTGAACGGGCAGGACGCAACGGATCGCCGCAAGCGCGCAAATATTGCGGGGAGACTTGCGCCGTCGCGCCCTCCTACGCTGGAGATCCGCCGGGCTGGGGCGGCACAGCGACCGGGATGGGGAGGGGCTTTGGTGGCGAGCGCTCGAGACCGCAGGACCCAGACGGACGGCACCGGGCATGGCCGGACGTACCTGATGTGCCCACCCGACTACTTCACGGTCGAGTACGCGATCAACCCGTGGATGGACCCGGGCCGGCAGCCCGATGCGGCCCTGGCGATGCGCCAGTGGCACGTCCTCAGGGAGACGTTCACCCGCCTTGGCCACACGGTGCACATCATCGATCCCGTGCCGGGGCTGCCGGACATGGTGTTCGCGGCCAACGGCGCCACCGTGATCGGCGGCAGGGTGCTGGGCGCCCGGTTCCGGTATCCGCAGCGCGCGCCCGAGGGCGACGCGTACCTAGCCTGGTTCACCCGCGGTGGTTACCGGCCCAGCGCGTCGCGCTCGGTAAACGAAGGCGAGGGCGACATCCTCTTCGCCGGGACGGCCATCCTGGCCGGTCACGGCTACCGCACCGACCCGGCGGTGGCCGCAGAGCTCGAGGCGCTGTTCGGGCTGCCGGTGCTCAGCGTGCGGCTGGTCGACCCGCGGTTCTACCACCTGGACACGGCGCTGTGCGTGCTCGACGCCGAGACCGCCGCGTACTACCCTGCGGCGTTCGACGACGCCAGCCGGGCGCTGCTGACCAGCCATTTCGCCAGCCTGATCGAGGCGAAGGACGAGGACGCCGAGGTCCTTGGCCTCAACGCGATCAGCGACGGCCGGCACGTTGTGCTGCCCGCTCAGGCGACGGGGCTCGCGGCCCAGGTCGCGGAAAAGGGCTTCGAGCCGGTGCCCGTCGACATGTCAGAATTCCGCAAGGCAGGGGGCGGCCCGAAGTGCTGCACCCTGGAGCTGCGGTAGCTGCGGTGAACCCACGTACGTCAGGGGAGACGATCATGACAGACAGCGAGGGCACGGCGGCAGCCGAGCGGCTGCGCGCTCAGGCTGCGGCGCACGCCGCGCACAACTACCATCCGCTGCCGGTCGTGATCGCCGAGGCCGAGGGAGCCTGGGTGACCGACGTCGGCGGCCGCCGCTACCTGGACCTGCTCGCCGCCTACTCGGCGATCAACTTCGGCCACCGCCACCCCAGGCTCATGGCGGCCGCACGGCGTCAGCTCGAGCGGGTGACCCTGGTCAGCCGGGCGTTCGAGCACGATCAGTTCGGCCCGTTCTGCGCGGAGCTCGCCGAACTGGCCGGCATGCAGATGGTGCTGCCGATGAACACCGGCGCCGAGGCCGTGGAGACGGCGATCAAGACCGCACGCAAGTGGGGCTACGAGGTCAAGGGCGTGCCCGACGGCGAGGCCGTGATCGTGGCCTTCGGGGGTAACTTCCACGGGCGCACCACGACGATCATCAGCTTCTCGACCGACGACGACTCCCGGGCCTCGTTCGGGCCATTCACGCCGGGGTTCACGGTCGTGCCGTACGGCGACCTCGAGGCGCTGGCCGCCGCCGTCGACGACCGGGTGGTCGGGGTGCTCGTCGAGCCGATCCAGGGCGAGGCGGGCGTGCTGGTGCCGCCGCCCGGCTTCCTCGCGGGGGTACGCGAGATCTGCTCGGCGCGCGGCGCGCTGATGATCGCGGACGAGATCCAGTCGGGGCTGGGCCGGACCGGCACCACGTTCGCCTGCGAGCACGAGGACGTGGTCCCGGACATGTACCTGCTCGGCAAGGCGCTCGGCGGCGGCATCGTGCCGGTGTCCGCCGTGGTGTCCTCGGCCGAGATCCTCGGCGTGTTCCGGCCCGGCCAGCACGGGTCCACGTTCGGCGGGAACCCGCTGGCCTGCGCGGTCGGGCGCGAGGTGATCGCGATGCTGAAGACCGGGGAGTTCCAGGAGCGGTCGGCCAAGCTGGGCGCGCACATGCACGACCGGCTCGCCGCTCTGCCCGAGAGCGCCGTGCGCCAGGTTCGGGGCCGCGGTCTGTGGGCGGGCGTCGAGTTCGCGACGCTGCCGGGGCGGGAGGCCTGCGAGCAGCTCGCCGCGCGCGGCGTCCTGGCCAAGGACACCCACGGCTCCACGATCAGGCTCGCGCCTCCGCTCGTGATCGACGAAGCGGACCTGGACCGGGCGCTCGACTGCGTGGCGGACATCGCCCGCTGACCCAGGTCCCCACCGACAGC
>JASHQP010000693.1 GCA_030039095.1 Streptosporangiaceae bacterium | reverse complement strand
CGAACGCGATCACGCCCGCCGCGGTTCCGACCGCCGCGCCCGCGGTCGCGAGCGAGACGATCCGGCGGCGGTCCCGGCGCCGCTGGCCGGCCAGCACGCCGGTCGCGATGGACGCGGGCGGGCGCACCTGATCGGTGTAGCGGCGCAGCAGGTCACGGACGATGAGGCTGTCCAGCGCGGCGCGCAGGGATGGCCAGAGCTCGATGGAGTGGCGGGGATCCGCGGCCCACGGGTCGCTCTTCTCCCCGGTGTCGAACAGGCGCAGCTCCTGCGGTTGCCGGGCCTGTGCCCGCGCCTGGTCGACGACGATGTTGTGCATGACCCGGCGGCAGAACGCCTACGGGTTGTCCACCCGCGACCAGCGGGCGGCGAGGCGCTGCAGCGTTTCCTGGTACAGGTCTTCGGCGGTATACGGGTCGGGCGTGAGCAACGTCGCGATCCGCAGCAGCTCAGCCCCGGACTCGGCGGCGAACTCTTCGAAGGCTCGCGCCTGCCGTCTATCCATGCGACCTCCCGGTCTCCTGCGTCACCGCTAAGACGACAGCGGCACGGGCCGAGTTGCTTCTGCTGGGAATCCTGTCAGTGCGGGGAATCGCGTCAGCGAATACGCCTGACGCGTTACCCCGTAGACCCGATCATGGACGTCGGCGGCCCCCCGGGGAGCCGTACATAGTAAAACTATATAGATTGAGCTATGCTTATGGGTTATGGCGAATGAAGAGTCGGCCGCCAGCGCCGACAGCCGGACCGCGATCGGGGAAGCGCTCTACGGGCTGGTCACGCTCGCGGTCAAGAACGGGCCGCGGGAGATCAGCCTGACCGCCGCCTCCACGCTGGCCACGCTGGACCGGACCGGTGCCCGGCGGCTTACCGACCTCGCGGTGATCGAGGGGGTCACCCAGCCGTCGATGAGCGTGCTGGTGACCGGGCTCGAGCAGGCGGGCCTGGCCGAGCGGCGGCCCGACCCGGCCGACAGGCGCGTGGTGCTCGTGGGGCTGACCCCGGCCGGGATCGAGTACATCCACGCCCGGCGCCGCGCGGGCGCCGCGACGTTCGCCGATCTGATCGACAAGCTCCCCGGGGACGAGGCGGCGGCGCTGGCGGCAGCCGTTCCCGCGATGAATCGTCTCCGCGAGCTCGACAGCGAGCGCCGGGCCGCCGCAGCGGGCCTGAACGCGACGCTTCGGACCAGCCCCGCGGGCCAGGCCCGGTGAGCGCGGTTCACACCGGCCGGGCAGACGCCGGTCACGCCGCACCGGTCAACCCGTTCCGCCAGCCCAAGGCCGTCTACGCTGTCGCGTTCGCGTGCGTGGTCTCGTTCATGGGCATCGGGCTGGTGGACCCGATCCTGCCCGCGCTGTCCAAGCAGCTGAAGGCCTCGCCGAGCGAGGTCGAGCTGCTGTTCACCAGCTATCTCGTCGTGACCGCGGTGGCCATGCTGATCACCGGGTGGGTGTCCAGCCGCATCGGCGGCAAGCGGACCCTGATCGCCGGCCTCATCCTGATCGTCGCGGGCAGCGCGGCGGCCGGGGCGTCGCACTCGATCGGGGAGATCATCGGCTTCCGCGCTGGGTGGGGGCTCGGCAACGCGCTGTTCATCGCCACCTCGCTCGCGGTGATCATTGGCGCCGCATCGGGCGGGTTCGCCGGCGCGATCATCCTGTACGAGACCGCCCTGGGCATCGGCATCGCGATGGGCCCGCTGGTCGGCGGCGAGCTGGGCGGGATCAGCTGGCGCGGCCCGTTCTTCGGCGTCACCGTGCTGATGTCGATCTCGCTGATCGCGACGATCGCGTTTGTCGACAAGACCCCCCAGCCGAAACGCAAGACCTCGATCACCGAGCCGCTTCGCGCGCTGAAGCACCGCGGCCTGCTGGTGATGAGCCTGACCGCGCTGTGCTACAACTGGGGCTTCTTCACGCTGCTCGCGTACACGCCGTTCCCGATGCACCTGGGCATCCACGAACTCGGGTACGTGTTCACCGGCTGGGGCATCCTCGTCGCGATCTTCGCGGTGTTCGTCGCGCCGCGCGCGCAGCGGCGCTTCGGCACGCCGAAATCCCTCTACGTGAACCTCGCGCTGCTGGCCCTCGACCTGATCGTGATCGCCGCGTTCACGACGTCGCAGATCACGCTCATCGTCGCGGTGATCGTCTCCGGCGCGTTCGTCGGGCTGAACAACACGCTCACCACACAGTCGGTAATGCTCGTCTCCCCCGTCGAGCGCCCGATCGCGTCCGCCTCCTACGGCTTCGTGCGGTTCATCGGCGGCGGCCTGGCCCCGTACTGCGCCGCGCGGCTCGCCGCCGCGTTCAACGTGCACGTCCCGTTCTACCTGGGTGCCGCGACGGTCGTCGTGGCGATCGTGATCCTGTCCACCGGCCACTCGCTGCTGACCCAGGCGGAGCGCAAGCTCGCCGAGGAGACCGGCGCCGCCGGGACCGGCGAGCCGGCCACCCCGGGCGCCCCCGGCACCGCAGCCACCCCGGGCGCCCCCGATGCCCTGACCGAGGCCGGACCAGCACCGATCGTGGTGGCCGTCGGCGCCGGCCCGGGTGCGGCCGCGGTGACCGACGCGGCGATCGGCCTGGGCCGGGTGCTGGACGCGCCGATCGAGGTGCTGCACGTCCTGGAGACCGACGTCGTCGGCGACCAGGTGGTCGACGCGGAGACCGCCGACGCGGCCAGGACGATCATGGCTGAGACCGTGGGCCGGCTGCGCTCGGCTGGGATCGCGGCGAACGGGCATGTGCTGCGCGTCGTCGGCGATCACGGCGGCAGCGGTCAGCGGATCGCCGACTTCGCCGCCGGCCGCAGTGCCCGCATGATCATCATCGGCTCGCCCACGGACGGCGCGTCCGCAGGGCTCTTCGATGCCAGCCTGACCAGCCAGCTGATCCGGCACGCCCGGTCCGAGGTGCACATCGTCCCGGTGCCCGCCTCCCACCTCCCCATCCCTCTTCACGGCCCGCTCGAGGACGCCGAACTCCGGCCGACCTGAGCCGCAGACGCGGTCGGCCCCCGATTCTCGTCACGGGCAGCCATCAACTCATTGCGCACCGACGTCACATGCGTGATCGGTCAGGAATCGAGAAGCGGCGGTCTGCGGCTCGCACCTAGCGTGACCAGCATGACTTCCATCGAATCCATCACCCTCGACGTGGCGGACGCCACGGCCGCCAAGGACTTCTACACCACCGCCTTCGATCTGGGCACTCGACTGCGCCTGCGGGGGTCGGAGGCACCAACGGAAGGCTTCCGCGGGTTCACGCTGTCGCTCGTGGTTTCGCAGCCGGCGACGGTCGATGCACTGCTCGGCCCTGCCCTCGACGCTGGCGCCACGCCACTGAAGCCGGCCGCGAAGTCGTTCTGGGGCTACGGCGGCGTCGTGCAGGCCCCGGACGGGACCATCTGGAAGGTTGCGACGTCGAGCAAGAAGAACACCGGTCCGGCCAGCCGGCAGGTCGACCAGATCGTGCTCCTGCTGGGGGTCGAGGATATGGCCGCGAGCAAGCAGTTCTACGTTGGCCACGGCCTCCCCGTGGCGAAGAGCTTTGGCCGCAAGTACGTCGAGTTCGACACCGCACCGGGCACCGTCAAACTGGCGCTCTACGGGCGCCGCGCGCTTGCAAAGGACGCCGGGGTCACCGCTGACGGCACCGGATCGCACCGGGTCATGATCGGCAGCGACGCGGGGCCCTTCACCGACCCGGACGGGTTCACGTGGGACGCGGCATCGCTGTGAGCTGGGCGGCGCGGCGTAGGATCGTTGCGTGACGGGTAGGCCTGCGTCAGCGCAGCACCTGCGTGACCTCGCGATTCTGCGCCGCGTCCGCGACCGGATCGACCGGGAATACGCGCAGCCGCTGGATGTCGAGGCGCTCGCGCGCGGCGCGAACATGTCCGCCGGGCACCTCAGCCGCGAGTTCAAGCTCGCCTACGGCGAGTCGCCGTACAGCTACCTGATGACGCGGCGGATCGAGCGCGCGATGGCGCTGCTGCGCCGCGGCGACCTCAGCGTCACCGAGGTCTGTTTCGAGGTGGGCTGCTCGTCGCTGGGCACGTTCAGCACGCGATTCACCGAGCTGGTCGGCGTGCCGCCGAGCGCCTACCGGCGCCAGACGGCGCGGGTGACGGCTGGGATGCCGGCGTGTGTGGCGAAGCAGGTGAGCAGACCGGTCAGGAATCGAGAAGCGCCCGCCTTCGATCCGCAGCTAGCGTGACCAGCATGGACATCACCATTCACGCGAGTTCTCTCCCGCACGACGACCCAGAGGCGTCGCTGGCCTTCTACCGCGATGCCCTCGGCTTCGAGGTCCGCACGGACGTCGGGCAGGGCAAGATGCGCTGGATCACGGTCGGCCCGCCGGGTCAGCCCAGCACATCCATCCTCCTGGCGCCGCCGGCCACCGACCCCGGCACCACCGACGACGAGCGCCGCGTCATCACCGAGATGATGGCCAAGGGCACCTACGGCTGGATTCTGCTGGCTACCAAGGACCTCGACGGCACCTTCGAGCAACTGCAGGCCGCCGGCGCCGAGGTCGTCCAGGAGCCAACCCTGCAGCCGTACGGCATCCGCGACTGCGCCTTCCGCGATCCCGCAGGCAACCTGGTCCGCATCCAGGAACTGCGCTGAGCATTCGGCGACGGCAGCCATGTGCACAGACGCGCACCGCACAGCGCTGACCCAGGATTTCCGGCTCCGCGCTCAACCCCAGGAGAGCGACCTGGAGCGCCGCGGCGGCGCGCCCGCCGGCACCGCAGCCGGCAGCGGCCTCCCGACCGCGGTCGCCAAGGATGCCGTGGTCGTCAACGACGAAGCCGCAGACCAGCGCTGACCGGATGGCCGACGGGGCCAGGCGGGCCAGGTGTGAGGCCTTGACCAGCGAACCATCGGTCACGAGCCAAAAGAGCGATCCCATCTGGCGTGTCGCATCCTCGGGTCGCTGCAAGACGCGCCGGGCGCATGGATGTACCGATGGGCGCGTTCTATGCCGCCAATCGGTACATCCATGGCTGCCGACTAGCGCACTGGCCCGTTGACACAGCCCGCCAGGGTCTCTAACGTTAAGCTGTCGGCGAATGTAACCGGTTACAAGCGTGGATGATCCGGAAATGTCGCAATGTCGTAATGCCCATGGCCACTGTGTATGACATCGCCCGCCAGGCCGGCGTCTCGACCGCCACGGTGTCCCGCGTCCTGCACGGTTCCAGCCTGGTTCGCCCGGAAACCCGTCAGCGCGTCGTCGACGTCATCGAGCGGCTGGGCTTCGTTCCCGACGGCTCGGCGCAGGGCCTGTCCATGCGGCGCAAGGACATCATCGGCCTGGTGGCGCTCGAGCGGGGCGCCGATGAGATCGACATCGAGCGGAGCAGCCAGCTGTACGTCGACGAGATCGTGCACGCGGTCGAGGGCGTCCTGCGCGGCACCGAGATCTCCCTGCTGCTCTCGTTCGGCCCGCGCGGCGAGTCGTTCCAGCGCCGGATCCAGTCTCTGTCCGGGAAGGTCGACGGCCTGCTCATGGCCGAGGACGTGCTGCCCGCCGACCAGCTGGCGGCTCTGGCCAGGCGGGTGCCGCTGGTACTGATCGCCGGTCCGGCGGACGCGGCCGGGGCGGCACGGCTGGACACGATGACGGTGGACAACGCCGGGGGCATCCGGGCTGCCGTCACCCACCTCACCGAAGAGCACGGTTACCGGCGGCTGTGCTTCGTCGGCGGGCCGCCCGACTCCCCCGACGCCAGGCAGCGTCTCGCCGCGTTCGAGGCGGCGGTTCGTGCGGCCCCCGGGTGCAGCGCCGGGCCGGCCGTCCACGGTGACTTCTCCGAGGCCAGCGGGTCGGCAGCGGCCCGGGCCCTGCTGGCCCGCGGCGCTGTGCCCGAGGCGGTGGCGTGCGCCAACGACCAGATGGCCATCGGCGTGATGCGGGAGTTCCGCCGGTCCGGGGTCGAGGTGCCCGGCCGGGTGGCGGTCACCGGTTTCGACGACATCTACCCGAGCAGGCTGACGGATCCGCCCCTGACCACGGTCAGCCAGCCGCTGCGCGAGCTGGGGACCAGGGCCGCGCGCCGGCTGCTCGACCGCATCGGCGCCGCAGCCCCGCCAACCGCAGCCCCGCCAACCGCAGCCCCGCCAAC
>JASHQP010000692.1 GCA_030039095.1 Streptosporangiaceae bacterium | reverse complement strand
TGAGGCGCGGATGACCGTGGAGATATGAGCGCATCGATCCCGCTCGGCCAGCCAGAGGGCATCGCTGAGCGCACCGGCACCGGGCCGGGCGGCCCCGCCCCCCACCCAGCTCCCCTGCCCACTTCGGCGCGCCGCCTGGCCTCCTCGCCGTCGCTGCGCGTCGCGGGCCGCCGCCTCCTCATCGCGATACCGGTGCTCTGGGGCGTGACGCTGCTGACCTTTATCGTCGAGAACGCGCTACCCGGTGACGCCGCCGAGGCCCTGCTCGGGGCGAACGCCACCCCGGCCGAGATCAAGGCCCTGAGCATCAAGCTGCACCTCAACCAGCCGCTCCTGGTCCGCTACTGGGACTGGCTCTGGGCCGCGCTGCACGGCAACCTCGGTTACTCGCTGTACAGCGGCCAGCCGGTCGCATCGATCATCGGGCAGCGCCTGCCGGTCACCGTCGACCTCGTTATCTACGCGCTGGCCCTCACGCTGGTCATCTCGGTCCCGCTCGCGCTCCTGTGCGCCCGCAGGCCGGGCGGCATCACCGACCGGGTGATCATGGCGCTGTGCATGGCCGGCCTGTCCATGGCGCCGATCGTGCTGGCCCTGCTGCTGCTCCAGGTCTTCTCCGGCTACCTGCACGGCGTGCTGCCGGCGCTGGCCAGCGGGACTGGCAACAACCTCAGGGACCTGACCATGCCGGCCCTGACCCTCGCCCTTCCCCTGGCCGCCTTCTACATCCGGTTCCTGCGCGCCGACCTGATCGACCAGATGTCCGAGGACTACGCCGTCACCGCGCTGGCCAAGGGCTTGTCCCGGTGGCGGGTGCTCAGCCGGCACGCGCTGCGGAACTCCTTCATCGGGCTGCTCACGGTCATCGGGTACAACTTCGCCACGCTGATCGGGGTCACCGTGATCGCCGAGAGCATCTTCGGGCTGGCCGGGCTGGGTAATGAGCTTCTCCAGGCGATCCAGCACCGGGACGTTCCGCTCCTCGAGGGAATCGTGCTGGTATTCGCGGGGTTCGTCGTCCTCGTCAACCTGGTCACCGACCTGCTCTACGGTGTCCTCGACCCAAGGATCCGCCATGGCCGCGCCCGTAGCTAGCCTGGCCCTGGGGCTGCCCGATGCGGGCGGCGCGAGCCCGCGGCCGCAGTCGGGGGGCCGCGTCCTCCGCACGCTGGAGATCACGATCCCCGGCGCCCTGCTGCTGGTGCTGCTGTTCCTCTGCTTCATCTGGCCGCTGGTGTACCCGGTGCCGAGCCCGACCTACGGGTCCGTGCTGAACGCCAGCCTGCCGATGTGGTCCCCCGGTCACATCTTCGGCACCACCAACGTCGGCTACGACAACATGGCCCGGATCCTGTACGGCGGGCGGACGACGTTCGAGGTGGCCGCCGCCGTGCAGGGTATCGGCCTGGCCGTTGGCGGGCTGCTGGGCGTTGTCTCCGGCTACGCCGGCCGGATCATCGAGTCGCTGCTGATGCGGGTGCTCGACGTATTGATCGCGTTCCCGGCGCTGGTGCTGATCCTGGTGATCGCCGACAGCCTGGGGCAGAGCGAGCTGCACGTGATCTGGGCGCTGTGCGCGTTCAGTATCCCGGCGACGGCCCGGGTCGCCAGGGCTGGCACCCTGCGGCTGCGCGAGCAGCCGTTCGTCGCCGCCGCGCGGCTGTCCGGCGTGAAGGCCTGGCGGATCATCGCTGGCCACATCGTGCCCAACCTGATCCCGCAGCTGCTGACGTTCAGCCTGCTCGGGACCGGAGTCATCATCATCATCGAGAGCGGTCTCGACTTCCTCGGCTACGGTATCCCGGACCCCGCCCCGAGCTGGGGCGGCATGATCGCTTACGGGCAGACGGTGATGTCGGTCTCGCTGAGCCCGCTGCTCGTGCCCAGCCTGTTCCTGTTCGGGACCGTTGTCTGCCTGAACCTGGTGGGCGACGGCGTGCGCAGCCGCTGGGGGGTGCGCTGATGGCCGGCCCGCCCGGGCAACGGGTACGCCAGGCCGACGCGACCTCGGTGGCGGCACCGACGGGCGCGCAGCCGGCCGGCTCTTCGCTGCTGGAGGTCTCCGACCTGCGGGTGCGCTTTCGGTCCCGCGGCGGCGTGGTGCACGCCGTGCAGGGGATCAGCTTCGCCGTCGAGCCAGGCCAGACGATCGCGATCATCGGCGAGTCCGGCTCGGGCAAGACCGTCAGCGCGTACGCGATGATGGGCCTGCTGCCGCGCACGGCGCAGGTCTCCGGCTCGATCCGGTTCCGCGGCGTCGAGATCGTCGGCCTGAACGAGAGGCAGCTGCAGGAGCACCGCGGCCGCAACGTGGCGATGGTGTTCCAGAACCCAGAGCGCTCCCTCAACCCGACGATGAAGGTCGGCACCCAGATCACCGAGGCGGTACGGCGCCACCTGCAGCTGAGCCGGCCGCAGGCCCACGAGCGCGCGATCGAATTGCTGCGGATGGTGCGCATCCCCGTTCCGGAGCGGCGCTTCCACGAGTACGCACACCAGCTCTCCGGCGGCATGCGCCAGCGGGTCGTCATCGCGATCGCCCTGGCCTGCGAGCCGGCCCTGCTGATCGCGGACGAGGCGACCACCGCGCTCGACGTCACCACCCAGGCGCAGATCATGGACCTGCTGCTCGATCTTCAGCAGCAGTTCGGCACCGCGCTGGTGATGATCAGTCACGATCTCGCCCTCGCCGCGACCTACGCCGAGGAGATCATGGTGATGTACGCGGGCCGGATCGTCGAGCGTGCCTTGGCCGGCGACCTGTTCGGCAGCGTCCGCATGCCCTACACCCGGGCCCTGCTCGACGCGGTCCCGCGGGTCGAGCAGGAGCCGCACGTGCTGCTCCCGGTGGTCGGCGGGCGGCCCCCCGACATGCTTACGATCGCGCCCGGGTGCTCGTTCGCGCCGCGCTGCCCGGATGCGCAGCACGACTGCGCGCAGGCCACCCCACCGCTTCAGGAGCACGAGCCCGGCCACTGGTGGGCTTGCTGGCATCCGTGCGAGGGCGGGCGGGACGGGCAGGGCGGGCGGGGTGGGCAGAAAGGAGCCGTCCGGTGAGCTCCCCGGCCGAGGCCGATACTGCGGCGACACCCGTCGGCGACGTTCTCCTCGAGGTTCGCAACCTGGTCCAGGAGTTCGTCCTTCGTGACTACGGCGGGGCGAAGGGCGGAGTGCTACAGGCCGTCTCGGACGTGTCGTTCGAGCTGCGCGCCGGCGAGACGCTCGGCGTCGTGGGCGAGACCGGATCGGGAAAGTCGACGCTGGCCCGGTCGGTCATCCAGTTCCCGCCGCCGAAGCACGGTTCGGTGATCTTCCAGGGCAGCAATCTCGCGGGCCTGTCGCGCCGGGCCATGAAGCCGGCCCGCCGGAACATGCAGATGGTCTTCCAGGATCCGTTCACCTCTCTCGACCCGAAATGGACGATCTCCCGGATCGTCGAGGAGCCGCTGATCGCCTACGGACTTGGCTCCCGCCGTGACCGGCGTGAGCGGGTGAACTCCCTCCTCGACCGGGTGGGCATCGACCCCGTGGGCTACGGGCGACGCCACCCGCGTGAGCTCTCCGGCGGGCAGGCCCAGCGGGTGGCGATCGCCAGAGCGCTGGTGCTCGAGCCCAAGCTGATTCTCTGCGACGAACCGGTCTCGTCGCTGGACGTCCTGGTGCAAGCGCAGGTGCTCAATCTGTTCGAGAAGCTGCGCAGCGAGCTGGGCCTCTCATACCTGTTCATCGCGCACGACCTGGCGCTGGTCAAGCAAGTCAGCGACCGGGTCGCGGTGATGCACCTGGGGAAGCTGTGCGAGATCGGCCCGGTGCGGGACATCTACCGCCAGCCGCTGCATCCCTACACGCTGGCGCTGCTGGCGTCGATCCCGGACCCGGCACCGGGGGCCGGAAGGCGCGGGGCCCGCAGCGTGATCAGCGGGGAGCTGCCCTCGCCACTCAACCCGCCGAGCGGCTGCCGGTTCCGCACCCGCTGTCCCCGGGCGCAGGAACGCTGTGCAGCGCAGGAGCCCGAACTCCGCCCGCTCGGCGGCGACGGGCACCTGGTGGCGTGCCACTTCCCGCTGTCCGACGGCTCCGCCCCGCCGGCGGAGGCAAAGGTGCGTGGCGAGCCCGCCGCGGCAGAACGCTGACGCCCGGCGAGGCCGCCGGGATCATCAGACGTTGAAGCCGAGCGCGCGGAGCTGCTCGCGGCCGTCCTCGGTGATCTTGTCGGGGCCCCACGGCGGCATCCAGACCCAGTTGATCCGGAAGTCGGCGACCAGCCCGTCGAGCGCCGATCGCGCCTGGTCCTCGATCACGTCGGTGAGCGGGCACGCGGCGCTGGTCAGCGTCATGTCGATGGTCGCGATCCGGTCCTCGGCCACGTTCACGCCGTAGACGAGGCCGAGGTCGACGACGTTCACGCCGAGCTCGGGGTCGACGACGTCGCGCAGCGCCTCGAGCACGTCCTCGGTGTCCGGAGCGGAGGCTGGGGTGCTGGCCGCATCGGTGGTCATGTCTGCTCCCTGCTTGCTTGCGTGGCAGCCCCGTCCAGGGCCTGAGCGACCGCGTCCTTCCAGGCCATCCAGCCCAGCAGGGCGCACTTGATTCGCGCCGGGTACTTGGACACGCCCTTGAACGCCACCGCGTCGCCGAGCAGGTCCTCGTCGGGTTCTGCGGTGCCCCTCGACTGCATCAGCTCGAGGAAGGCGGCGCTGATGTCCATGGCCTCGCGCACTGTCTTGCCGATCACCGCCTCGGTCATCACCGACGCGCTCGCCTGGCTGATCGAGCAGCCGAGAGAGTCGTAGGAAACGTCGGCGACGGCGGGCTCGCCGCCCGCGTCCTTGACCGCCACCCGCAGCGTCACCTCGTCGCCGCACAGCGGGTTGACGTGGTGAACCTCGGCGCCATAGGGCTCCCGCAGCCCCCTGTTGTGCGGGTGGCGGTAGTGATCCAGGATGATCTCCTGGTACAAGGACTCGACTTCCATTCTCGCCGCCTCCCGGGTCATGCCCCGAAGAACCGCTGTGTCTGGTGCACGCCGCCGGCCAGCGCCTCTACCTCGTCGTGGGTGTTGTACACATAGAACGTGGCCCGCGTGGTGGCCTGCACGCCGAGCGCGCGGTGCAGCGGCCAGGCGCAGTGATGGTCGGCACGCACCGCGATGCCCAGCTCATCGAGCAGCTGGCCGACGTCGTGCGGATGCACGCCCTCGATCGTGAACGACACGGCGCCGCCCCGGTCTTCGGTGCTGAGCGGGCCGAGGATCCGCACGCCCTGGATGGCACCGAGCGACTCGAGCGCGTGCGCGGTGAGCTCCTCCTCGTGCGCGGCCACGCTCTGCATGCCCAGCGTGTCGAGGTAATCGCAGGCAGCGGCCAGCCCGGCGGCCTGGGCCGCAGCGGGAACCCCGGCCTCGAACCGCTGTGGCGGCGGCAGGAACGTCGACCCCTCCATCCGGACCACCTCGATCATCGACCCGCCGGTGATGAACGGGGGCATCACCTCGAGCAGCTCCCGTCTCCCCCACAGCACGCCGATCCCGGAAGGGCCGAGCATCTTGTGCGAGGAGAACGCGAGGAAGTCGGCGCCGAGCGTGGCGACGTCGATAGGCCGGTGCGGCACCGACTGGGCGCCGTCCGCGACGACGAGCGCGCCGCGGGCGTGGGCCAGGGCGGCGATCTCGGCAACCGGCGGCACCGCTCCGGTGACGTTCGACTGATGCGTGACCGCCACGATCTTCGTTCGGTCGTTGATCAGCTCGGCGGCGTTGCCGAGGTCGAGCCGGCCTTCCGGGGTCACGCTGAACCAGCGCAGCGTGGCGCCGGTGCGCTGGGCCAGCTGCTGCCATGGCACCAGATTGGCGTGGTGCTCCATCTCGGTGACCAGCACCTCGTCGCCGGGCCCGAGCCGGAACCGCTGCGCCTGCGGCCCGGCCGTGGCCGCGTTGCTCACCGCGTAGGCGACGAGGTTCAGGGCCTCGGTCGCGCTCTTGGTGAACACGATCTCGCCGGCCGTGGCTCCGATGAACGCGGCAACCCGTTCCCTGGCGCCCTCGTAGATGTCGGTAGCCTCCTCGCCGAGCAGGTGCGCCCCGCGATGCGCCGCCGAGTTGTGGATCGTGTAGAAGTCGCGCTCCGCGTCCAGCACCTGGCGTGGCTTGTGCGAGGTGGCGCCGGAGTCGAGGTAGACCAGTGGCCTGCCGCCGCGCACCGCCCGGCCGAGAATCGGGAAGTCGGCCCGGATCGCGGCCACGTCCAGCGGGCGGGCGGCCGCGGGCTGGAAGGGGCCGGGGAGGTGGGTGGGCTGAAGAGGGCTGGGGAGGCGGGTGGGGGTCATGCGGCCTCGCCCGGGTTCACGAACTTCTCGTAGCCCTCGGCTTCCAGCTCTTCGGCCAGCTCGGCGCCGCCCTCCTTGACGATCCGCCCGCCGACGAACACGTGCACGAAGTCGGGCTGCACGTACCGCAGGATCCGGGTGTAGTGCGTGATCAGCAGCACACCGTGGCCGGGATCGCGCCGGAACCGGTTGATGCCTTCCGAGACGATCTTCAGCGCGTCGATGTCCAGGCCGGAATCGGTCTCGTCGAGGATCGCGATCTTCGGGTTCAGCAGTTCCATCTGCAGGATCTCGTGCCGCTTCTTCTCGCCGCCGGAGAAGCCCTCGTTCAGGTTCCGCTCGGCGAAGTCGGGCGAGATCGACAGCGCGTCCATGCTGGTTCGCAGTTCCTTCACGAACGTGCGGAGCTTGGGAGCCTCGCCGCGGACCGCGGTGACGGCGGTGCGCAGGAAGTTCGACACCGACACACCGGGCACCTCGACCGGGTACTGCATGGCGAGGAACAGGCCAGCCCGCGCCCTGGTGTCGACGCTCATCGCCAGCACATCTTCGCCATCCAAGGAGACGGTGCCTCGGGTCACCTGGTACTTGGGATGGCCTGCGATCGCGTAGGCCAGGGTGGACTTGCCGGAGCCGTTCGGCCCCATGATCGCGTGTGTCTCGCCGCCCGAGACGGTGAGGTCGACGCCGCGCAGGATCTCCCTGCTGGCGCCGGACGCCTCGGCGACGCTGACGTGGAGGTCGGTAATTTTAAGGGTGGGTGGCTGAGCCATCATCTCTCCTGATCAGGCAGCGAGACGTACACGTCGTCGCCTTCGGTCTTCACCGGGTAGACCGGCACCGGCCTGGTGGCCGGCGGGCCGGTGGGCTTCCCGGTACGCACGTCAAAGCAGGATCCGTGCAGCCAGCACTCCACGGTGTGGTCGTAGACCTCGCCCTCGGAGAGCGGGACCTCCTCGTGCGAGCACACGTCGTGCAGCGCGAAGATCTCCCCCTCGGCCCGGACGATCGCGACCGGCGTGCCCTGCACCTCGACGCCGATCGCCCCCTCGCCGGGCACGTCGGCCAGCGCGCAGGCGCGCACATAGGTGGCCGGCCCGGTCATGCGGCGCTCTCCGCGGGCCCGGCGAGCTCGGCCTCGATCGCGGCCGTCACCCGGTCCCGGATCTCGGGCACCTCGATCTGGGCGATGAGCTGGCCGAAGAATCCCTTGATCACCAGGCGCCGCGCTTCCTCGAACGGGATCCCCCGTGCCATCAGGTAGAACAGGTGGTGATCCTCGAGGCGCCCGCTGGCGCTGGCGTGGCCGGCGCCGACCACCTCGCCGGTGAGAATCTCCAGGTTCGGCACCGAGTCCACCCGGGTGCCGTCGGTCAGCACCAGGTTCCTGTTGTACTCGTACGTGTCGGTGCCGGTGGCCTCGGCCCGGATGATCACGTCGCCGATCCACACCGCGTGCGCGTCCTCGCCCTGCAGCGCGCCCTTGTAGCTGACCCGGCCGCGGCAGTTGCGCTCGTCGTGGTCGACGAACAGCCGGTGCTCCAGGTGCTGCCTCGCGTCGGCGAAGTAGAGCCCGCGCAGTTCCGCGTCTCCGCCAGGCCCCGCATACCGAACCGACGGCGCCACCCGAACCACCGAGCCGCCCAGCGTCACCGCCGTATGCACGAGCGAGGCATCCTTCCCAAGTGCCGCGTGATGGTACGACAAGTGCACAGCATCGTCGCTCCAGTCCTGCAGCGACACCACCGTAAGCGCCGCACCGTCACCAACGATGAACTCGACGTTGTCCGCATAAGTAGCCGACCCCGTGTACTCCAGCACCACCGTCGCCCGCGCATTGGGCGCCACATTGACCACCAGGTGCCCAAACGCCGCACCAGACGCGTCCTCGCCTCGGACCGTGACCCACGAAGGACCGTCCCGTTCCGGCTCGTCGGCGACCTCGAGGACCGTCGCCTCAGCGAATGACGCAAACGCCCGCGCGCTAACCCGATCACCAGGGACAAAGGCGGTGCCGAGTCGGGGGTCGCCGTGTTCGGGCCTGTCAACGGCGACACCCGGGGCGGCATCGACTGACATGCTCACCTTTCCGGGTGAAAGGGTTTCGTCTGTATGCAGCCCGCGCAGCCGGCGCAGCGGCGTAAACCGCCACTCCTCCTCGCGCCCCGACGGCACACCGAAGTCCGCCACATCGAACGACTGCCGCTCGTGCAGCCTGGATACGGGGGCGCCGGATTCGACAGCCCCCTGCAGCGCCGACATCAGCCGACCGCCCCTTCCATCTGCAGCTCGATCAGCCGGTTCAGCTCGAGCGCGTATTCCATCGGCAGCTCGCGCGCGATCGGCTCCACGAAGCCGCGGACGATCGTGGCCATGGCCTCGTCCTCGGTCACGCCGCGGCTCATCAGGTAGAACAGCTGGTCCTCGGAGATCTTCGAGACCGTGGCCTCGTGGCCCATCTCCACGTCGTCCTCGCGGACGTCGACGTAGGGATAGGTGTCGGAGCGGCTGACGGTGTCGACCAGCAGCGCGTCGCACTTCACCGTGGCCTTGGAGTGCGCGGCGCCCTCGGCGACCTGGACCAGGCCCCGGTACGAGGTGCGGCCGCCCGCCCTGGCCACGGACTTGGACACGATCTGGGACGAGGTGTTCGGCGCGCAGTGCACCATCTTGGCGCCGGCGTCCTGGTGCTGCCCGGTGCCGGCGAACGCGACCGACAGCGTCTCGCCCCTGGCGTGCTCACCCATCAGGTAGACCGCCGGGTACTTCATCGTGACCTTGGAGCCGATGTTCCCGTCGATCCACTCCATCGTCGCGCCCTCCTGGGCGACGGCGCGCTTGGTGACCAGGTTGTACACGTTGCCCGACCAGTTCTGGATCGTGGTGTAGCGGCAGCGGGCGCCCTTCTTCACGATGATCTCCACGACCGCCGAGTGCAGCGAGTCGGAGGAGTAGATCGGCGCGGTGCAGCCCTCGACGTAGTGCACGTACGCGTCCTCGTCGACGATGATCAGCGTCCGCTCGAACTGGCCCATGTTCTCGGTGTTGATCCGGAAGTAGGCCTGCAGCGGGATCTCCACGTGCACGCCCTTCGGCACGTAGATGAACGATCCGCCGCTCCAGACCGCGGTGTTCAGCGACGCGAACTTGTTGTCGCCGACCGGGATCACCGAGGCGAAGTACTCACGGAACAACTCCGGGTGCTCCTTGAGCCCGGTGTCGGTGTCCAGGAAGATGACGCCCTTTTCTTCGAGGTCATCCCTTATCTTGTGGTAGACCACCTCGCTGTTGTGGACCACGAGCCCTTCGGCGATGAAGTTGTGCGGCCCGTCCACCTCGATGTCGTATACCGGCTCGACCGTGGACTCCTGGACAGAAACCACCGGGACGAAGCCCAGCCAGTCATTGACATGCTTCTTGAAGCTGGTGCCGTGTGCGCTCGCGAAGGAATGGTGGTACTTCCGGCCGTTCATCCGGGCAAGCCGCTTCGGGTTCCGGCACCCGAGCCGCTCGGAAGCGCCGGTGATTCCGAGCCGGAACGCGCCGCCCGTCCGGTCGGGAGCGTGCCGGTGTGGCTGTGTGAACCCCCACGGGCCAGACGCGATCAGTCCGCACAGTTCGGCGAGGTCTTGCGCCTGCTCGATCAGTGGCGCGCTCACGCAGGTGAGCAGCACTGAGCCAGCGGCGTCCGGCCTGACGTAGCCATCGGCGTCGACCCAGCCACCCAGGAATGCTAGGCGCTCCTCTTCCGGAAGCGCGAAGACCCAGTCCGGTACCCGCTTGCTGTGGCTCGTTCCGTGGAGACCAATCCGCCAGAACCAGCCGGTAAGCGCCTTCGAGTTGATGACTACGCGATACTTGTCCGCCGAGTGCACCTCGAGGCCGAACTGCTCAGCGACCACCCGCGCGACTTCGGCACGAACCTCTACATCCGCCTCAGGAATCGCGAACTGAATGCGATGAGTCTTGCCGGAGTCCTGCAGGTTCCCGTCACCCAGGAACAGGCCGAGCAGCCACATCAGGTCCGCGTTGGACTGCTCCGGAACCCGGCACCGCTTCTCCAGGTGATGGTCCTGGACCGGAAGCGGAGGCAGCCGGTACGACTCACCGAACTGCGGCAGTGATCGTGGCACCGCGATGAGATCTCCCTCATGCAGTTCGCCGACGGTCAGCCACTGCCTGACCCACCGTCCCTGCTGCCCACCCGGCTTCCTCGTATTCCTGAGCGCGAGCACGGGGTGATTGTCGGTGGCGTAGATGCTCCGGTTGCCGGCCTCCACCTTGTAGGTCTGACGAGTACCGGTCTCGGCTGCCGTCCGGACCGGGACCGTGACGAACTTCTCGGCGTCCTCGTCGTAGGCGAAAACCAGGTCGCCCGGTTCCGCCTCCTTGATCATGATCAGGCCGCGATTCGCGGTCCATACCTTTGTCGTCGAGACAAGGCATTCATACTGCGCGGCCACGCCGGCGATCAGGCGCTGCTTCTCGGCCTCGGGGATGCCGAGCCTGTCGTAGGTGTTCTTGATGTCGGCGGGCAGCTCATCCCAGCTTGCCGCCTGCTTCTCGGTCGACCGGACGAAGTACTTGATCTTGTCGAAGTCGATGCCGGACAGGTCCGAGCCCCAGGTCGGCAGCGGCTTGCGGCCGAACAGCTGGAGTCCCTTCAGCCGCAGGTCGAGCATCCACTCCGGCTCGCCCTTCTTGGCCGATATGTCGCGGACGACATCCTCGTTCAGTCCCCGGCGCGCGGACGCGCCAGCCTCGTCCGAGTCGGCCCATCCGAACTTGTACCGCTCCAGCCCCTCGAGCTCGGGACGTGCGATGGTCGTCATGCGGAGACGCCTCCGATTGTTGTGGTTGTTGTTGTGTCACCGCTGTCCGGTGTGTTACGGCTGCGAGCCAGCGACGGCGCTGTCACGTGGGTGGTGCAGATCCCGTCGCCGCGGGAAATCGTGGCCAGGCGCTGCACCGGGGTGCCGAGCAGGCGGCCGAATGCCTCCGTCTCCGCCTCGCAGAGCTGCGGAAACTCGGCGGCCACGTGCGCGACCGGGCAGTGGTGCTGGCAAAGCTGCTCCCCGGCGGTCTCCCCCGAGACCGGCGCGACGCTCGCGGCGGCCGCGTAGCCGTCCGCCGACAGCGCCTCGGCCAGCGCCTGCACCCGCCTGCCCGGGGGGGCGGCGTCGACCACCGGCCGGTACCGGCGCTCGGTGTCGGAGATCTTCCTGCGGGCAAATTCGGCGACCGCCTCGTCGCCCAGCGTCTCGGCGACGAACCGCAGCGCGCTGGCCGCGAGGTCGTCGTAGGCGTGCTCGAACGCGCTGCGGCCCGCGTCGGTGATCGCGAACAGCCTGGCCGGGCGGCCCCGGCCCCTGCTGCCGTAGCAGCGCGCCTCCCTGGCCTCGATCATGCCCTCGGCCAGCAGGTTGTCCAGGTGACGGCGGACCGCGGCCGGGGTCAGGCCGAGCCTGCCGCTCAGCCCGGCGGCCGTGAGCGGCCCGTTCTCCAGGATCAGCCGTGCGATCCTGGCGCGTGTGCCCTGCTCGGCGCGCTCGGCGCCCGGATGGGCCGACGGAATCTGGCCCGCCGCGGCACGGGAGGCAGCGGCGTGCACGGCACCACCAGCGGTGCCGTGCACGGCTTCATCCAGTCCCACGTTTTTCACAACATCAGTGTGCCGTAAATGCTTCCGCCGCCGCAAACCGGATCGCCGGTTTCGTCGGTGATTCTTGTTCCGCTGGAGGCAGACGAGGCTCGCGAGGTACAGCGTGCCCGGGTGGCACAAGATGACACCACCAGCACGGACTTGCCGTGCGCCTCGAGTGGTGATAGTTCCACATTCTGAGGTGGAAAAGGCCATGAACGCACCAGAACGGGCCAGTCGAGCCGCGAGCGGGACCCGGCCGGGGCTGTCCGCGCTCGCCGACCCGGCGGTGCTGCCCGATCCGTATCCGGTGCTGGCCGCGCTGCGCGAGGCGTCACCGTTCCCCGAGGTGGACGGGGCGCTCGTGGTGGTCGGCCGGCACGAGGACTGCTCGGCGATCCTGCGAGACCCGCGGGCCAGCAGCGAGCGCTTCAGGTCGCTGCTGGCGCCGCCGGAGCCGCGGCAGCGGCGGCCCCCGTCGTTTCTCTCGCTGGACCCGCCGGACCACACCCGGCTTCGCAGGCTGGTCTCCAAGGCGTTCGCGCCGCGCGTCATCGCCGGGCTCGCGCCCCGGATCCGCGAGGTGTCCGACGAGCTGCTGACCGCGGCCGGGGCGGCCGGGGCGGGCAGGGCGGCCGGGGAACAGCAGATCGACGTCGTCGGCGAGCTGGCCTACCCGCTGCCGGTCCGGATCATCTCCGAGCTGCTCGGGGTGCCGCCGGACGATCACGCCCGGTTTGCCGGGTGGTCGGCCAGCCTGGCGCACTCGCTGCAGCCGAGATTCCTCGGGAACGACGATGGCCTGGACGCCGCAGCGCAGCAGGCCAGCCTGGAGTTCGCCGAGTACTTCCGCGAGCTGATCGCCGTCCGCAGGGCCCGCCCTGCCGACGACCTGCTGTCCGAGCTGATCCGCGCCGAAGACGACGGGCAGCGCCTGTCCGAGCCGGAACTGATCGCCACGTGCGTGCTGCTGCTCGTGGCCGGTCACGAGACCACGGTGTCGCTGATCTCGAACGCGATCCTGGCCCTGCTGCGGCACCCGGGCCAGCTCGCGGCGCTGCGCGCCGACCCCGGCCTGGCCGGCGAAGGGATCGAGGAGACGCTGCGCTACGACGCACCGGTGCAGTTCACCAGCCGGGTCGCGCGCGGCGGCATGCACGTCGGTGGGCTCAGCGTGCGGGACGGCGCGATGCTGCTGCTCCTGCTCGCGGCGGCCGGCCGGGACCCCGAGGTGTTCGCCGACCCCGACCGGTTCGACATCCGGCGCAACGCAGCCGGGCACCTGGCCTTCGCCGCCGGGCCGCACTTCTGCCTCGGCGCGCCGCTGGCCAGGCTCGAGGCGACGATCGCGGTGCAGGCGTTCGCGACCCGGGTCACCGGGCCGGAACTGGAGCCGGCGGGGCTGGTCTACAAGCCCAACCTCAACCTGCGCGGGCCGGCGCGGCTGGCGGTCAGCTTCGCCAGCATCCGGCCGGCCGGATGCTAGGAGCCCGGCGTCAGGAGCCCGGCGCCGACGCCTCGGCCACGGCGGGAGGCTGGCTCAGGCTCAGCGGATGGTGGCAGGCGGCCACGTGCCCGGGGCTCCCGTGCACCTCGAGCTGTGGCTCGGCCTGCTTGCAGATGTCGGTCGCGTACCGGCAGCGGGGGTGGAACCGGCACCCCGACGGCGGCGCCACCGGGCTCGGCACGTCGCCCTCGAGCACGATCTGCTCCCGCCGGGCGGACAGATCGGGGTCCGGCACCGGAACCGCCGACAGCAGCGCCTCGGTGTACGGGTGGACCGGATGGGTGTAGAGCTCCTCGGCGGGCGAGACCTCGACGATCTTGCCCAGGTACATGACCGCGATCCGGTCCGACACGTGCCGCACCACGCCCAGGTCGTGCGCGATGAACACGTAGGTGAGCGCGAGGTCGTCCTGCAGGTCGTCCAGCAGGTTGATCACCTGGGCGCGGATCGAGACGTCGAGCGCTGACACGGGCTCGTCGGCGATGATCAGCTTCGGGTGCAGGGCCACCGCCCTGGCGACGCCGATCCGCTGCCGCTGGCCGCCGGAGAACTCGTGCGGGTACCGGTTGACGTGCTCCGGCGAGAGGCCGACCAGCTCGAGCAGATCCCGCACCCGGGCCTTGATCTTCGCCCGGTCGCCGTACTTATGGATGCGCAGCGGATCGGCGAGGATCGTCCCCACCCGCTTGCGCGGGTTCAGCGACGCGTACGGGTCCTGGAACACCATCTGCATCTCGCGCCGGATCGGCCGGAGCTTGCGGCGCGACAGCCGGGAGATGTCACGGCCCCCGAAGGTGATCGTGCCCTCGGTCAGGTCGTAGACCCGGGCGATGCACCGGGCCAGCGTGGACTTCCCGCATCCGGACTCGCCGACCAGGCCGAGCGTCTCCCCGGCGCGCACCTCGAGACTGACGTCGTCCACCGCGTGCACCCGCGCCACCTCGCGCTGCAGGAGTCCCTTCCTGATCGGAAAGTACTTCTTCACGTGGTCCACCCGGACGAGCACATCACCATCCCAGGTCGGCGCGCCTCCCGGCTCGGTCACGGCGCCTCCCCCGTTGCGGCCAGGTCCGGCCGGATGGCGGTCACGCGCTGCTTCTTCTTCTCGGCCGGATCGAGGTGGCAGGCGTCGAGGTGGCCCTCGCCGACCTTGTCGGACAGCGGCGGCACGTCGTCGCAGGCCGCGAAGCGGTACGGGCAGCGCGGCCCGAACGCGCAGCCCGCCGGCAGGCTGATGAGCGACGGCGGTGTCCCCCGGATCGCGGTCAGCCGCCGGGGCCGCGGCCGGTCCAGCCGCGCGATCGACCCGAGCAGGCCCCAGGTGTAGGGATGCTGCGCGTCGTAGAACACGCCGCGCAGGCTGCCCTGCTCGACGATCCGGCCCGCGTACATCACGGCGACCCGGTCCGCGACGTCGGCGACGACGCCCATGTCGTGCGTGATCAGGACAACCGCGGTGCCGTACTCGTCCCGCAGCGTCTTGATCAGCTTTAGGATCTGCGCCTGGATCGTCACGTCCAGGGCGGTCGTAGGCTCGTCGGCGATCAGCAGGTCCGGGTTGCAGGACAGCGCCATCGCGATCATCACCCGCTGCCGCATGCCTCCGGAGAACTGGTGCGGATAGTCGTTCACCCGCTCCGATGCGTGCGGGATGCCGACGGCCGCGAGCAGCTCTGCCGCGCGAGCGTGGGCGGCCTGCTTCGAGATGTCCTGGTGAGCCCGGATCTGCTCGGCGATCTGCCACCCGACGCGGTATACCGGATTGAGCGAGGTCATCGGGTCCTGGAAGATCATGGCGATTCCCGCGCCGCGGATCGCGCGAACCTGGTCCGGCGGCAGCGTCATCAGGTCGCGGCCCCTGTAGATCACCTCGCCCTCGAAGCGGGCGTTCGGATCGTTGATCAGCCGCATCACCGACATCATCGTCACGCTCTTGCCGGAGCCCGACTCGCCGACGATGCCCAGCGTCTCCCCTTCGGCGACCTCGAACGATACGCCGTCGACCGCCCGCACGAGCCCATCCTCCGTGCGGAACGACACCTTGAGGTCGCGCACCTCCAGCAGCGGCCCGGCCATTACGTGGGCCGCACCCTCGGGTCGAGCCACGCGTAGGCGACGTCGACGACGGCGTTGGCGAGCACGATGAAGAACGCGCCGAACACCACCGTGGCCATGATCGTGGGCAGGTCCAGGTTGGTAAAGGCCTGGTAGGTGAGGAAGCCGATGCCGTGGATGCCGAACACCACCTCGGTCAGCAAGGCGCCCCCGGCGACCAGCGCGCCGAAGTCGAGGCCGAACAGGCTGACGAACGTGATCATCGAGTTGCGAAGGACGTGCCGCAGCAGCACCCGCCGCTCCCGCAGCCCCTTGGCCCGGGCCGTGCGGACGAAGTCCTCGTTCTGGATCTCCAGCAGGTTCGCCCGGAGTACCCGGGCGTAGAAGCCGATGTACAGGAACGACAGCGTGATCCAGGGAATGACCAGGCCCTTGAACCACAGCGTCGGGCTCTGCGCGAACGACGTGTAGCCGAGCGGCGGCACCCAGCTGAACAGGAACGTGTTGTGCAGGCTGCTCTGGGAGATGAGGTTGGCCACGGTCCCGGCCCAGAACGGCGGCGTGGAAAACCCGATGAGCGCGATGATCATCAGCAGCGGATCGAGGACCGTGCCCCGTAGCAGCGCCGCGGCCAGGCCCATGGCGATCGCCAGTATCACCCAGAGCACAGCGGCTCCGAACACCAGCGACAGCGTGGCCGGCGCGGCCGCGCCGATCTCCGGCACCACCAGCAGGCCCTGGTTCGAGTAGGACACCAGGTTGCGGCTGATGAACAGGCTCTTCATCATCAGTGCGTACTGCACGAACAGCGGCCTGTTCAGCCCGAACTGGGCCCGGATCTCCGCCAGGATCTGCGGGTTGGAGTTCCGGCCGGCGATCGCGCGGGCGGGGTCGACGCCGGGGGTCTTGAAGAAAATGATGAACGTGATCACCGTGATCACGAACATCACCAGCACGGTCCACAGCACCCGGCGGACGATGAACGTCAGCATCGGCGACGCCCCCAGGCGCTGGTGGGCACCATCAGCCCTCCACCCGCAGCTTGGCCCGCGGGTCCAGCGCGTCCCGGACGCCGTCGCCTAGCACGTTCAGCGCCAGCACCGTGAGCACGATCATGATCCCCGGGGCGAGGGACACCCACGGCCGGGTGTAGAGCAGATCCTCGCCATCGGAGATGATCGTGCCCCAGCTCACGTTCGGCGGCTGCACGCCGATGCCGAGGAACGACAGCGCGGACTCGGTCAGGATGTTGGTGGCGATCATCAGCGGCAGCAGCACGATCACCGTCGACACCACGTTGGGCAGGATCTCCGAGAACATCAGCCGCATGTTGGACGCCCCCTGGGCGATGGCGGCCTCCACGAATTCCTTGTTCACCACCGAGAGCACTTGGCCCCGGATCGGGCGGTACACGTACGGGACGTAGATGAAGGCAATGATGAACGTGGGCACCCAGAGGCTGGCCGCGCCGACGCGGAACGGCCCGACCGGGATGCCGTTGGAGTGAGTGAGCAGTTCGGTGGCGATCGAGATCGCCAGCAGGTACACGGGAAATGCCCAGATGATGTCCATGATGCGGGACAGCACCGCGTCGACGACGCCGCCGAAGAAGCCGGCGATCAGCGCGACGACGGTGGCGACCACGCAGCAGATCACCGCGGAGGCGATCCCGATCTGCAGCGAGCTGCGGCCGCCGTACAGCAGCAGCGCGGCGACGTCGCGGCCCAGATCGTCCGCGCCGAGGGCGTAGTGGTGCGGGTCGAGGGTGGGGCCGATCGGCGTCTCACCCAGGTGCAGGCCACCCGTGCCCTGCTGCATCACGGGGACGACCTTGCCGTTCACGATCGTCGTCCCGTTCAGGTTCGGCGCGAACGGGTTCTCGTGCGCTACCTGGTGGGCGTACACCGGGGCGAGCACGCTCATGAGCACGATCAGGAGGAAGAGCCCCAGCGCGGCCAGCGCGATGCGGTTTCGGCGCAGCCGCCTGCCCGCCAGCACCCAGGGGTTGCGGCCGACGATCGCCGGCTGCAACCCCGCGTCGGGCTCGACCTGCTCTAGCAGCGTGGCCATGGACTGCTTACTTCCGGTGCGGCGACCACCCTATGAGAGCCAGAGCTGGTCAATGAGGATGTACCACTGCGGGTTCCACTTGTAGCCGTGCACGTTCTTGGACAGGAAGTCGATCTGCTTGGGGTTGTACAGGTCGACCCACGGCGCCTGCAGGGTGTCCTCGTGGTCGATCTGGGTCCACAGCGCGGCTGCCGCGCTCGGGTCGGTCGCCTCCTCTGCCTCGGCTTTGTTGATCTGTGCCTGGATGGACGGATCGCAGAACGCGGCGATGTTCGGGCTGGCGTCGCTGTTGGGGTGGATGCTGCCGCAGCCCAGCAGCACGTTCAGGAAGTCGGCCGGGGCCGGGTAGTCCTGGTACCACGCCGACCAGCCGACGTTCCACTTGGTGGAGTTCGTCGAGTTCTGCACGTACGGGTACTGGATCGACGCGCTCAGCAGCTGCGGGCTCGCCTTGTAGCCGATCGAGTCCAGGTCCGAGATCATCTGCTGGACCAGCGCGGTGCCCACCTGGTCGTTGGTGCCGTCGACGATCACGTGCTCGCCGGCGGTGCCGGACGCCTTCACCAGCGCCTTGGCCTTGGCCAGGTTCGGCCCGGACCAGACGGTCTGCGAGCCGGTCGTGAACGGGCAGTACGGCTTGTACGAGGGGAAGTTCGGCGGCAGGATCTGGCACGCCGGCACGGCCAGCGACGGCCCGCCAGCGATCTTCACGTACGCGGACCGGTTGGCCGCGTAGTTGATCGCCTGCCGGGCCTGGAGGTTGTTGAACGGCGGCTGCTTGGTGTTCAGGGCCATGTACCAGTCGGCGGTCAGCGTGTTCACGTGCACCTGGCCCGCGTACTTGGGGCTGTTGAGCTGGGTCAGCTGGTCGGACGGGATCTGGTCACCGTCGAAGACCTCGTTGGCCTCGCCGTTCTCCACCTCGGTTACCTCGTTGGAGACCTGCAGGCCGTACTTCTCGATGATCTCGTTCGGGTAGCCGGCCGGCTGGGCCTGCGCGTTCCAGACGTGGAAGTACGGGTTGCGGACCAGCACCGCCTCGGTGTTCGGGTTGTATGACTTCCACATGTACGGCCCGGTGCCCGGCGGCACGTTGTTGCCGGTCAGCTTCAGCGACGTGTTCGGCGGCACCGCGTAGGCGAACGGCAGTGCCAGCTGGTCCATGAGCTCAGCGTCGGGCGCCGTGAGGTTGATCGTCAGCGTGTAATTGCTGTCGTTCGCTACCACGCCCTGGCTGAGGTCGCATCCCTTGGTCGAGCACTTGCTCGCCCCGACGATGCCGTTGTAGAACGCGGTGGGACCGGGCACCGTGAACTGGCGCTCGAACGTCGTCACGAACGCGCTCGGGGTGAGCGTCTGCCCGTTGGAGAACTTGATCCCGCGCCGGATGTGGAAGACGTAGGTCTTGCCGCCATTGGTCGGTTTGGGAATCGAGGTGGCCAGGTCGGGCACGATCTTGGTGCCCGGGACGCCGGCCACGCGCGCGAACTGCGTCAGGCCGTCGTGGGTGTCGATCAGGAGCTGCCACTCCTCCAGCGTGTAGTTCTGTGCCGGGTCGGCCACGCCGAAGCTGGAATTCGCCAGGATCGTGAACGTCCCGCCGCTGCGCGGCGCGGCCGAGTTGCTGGTGCTGGGCGACGATCCGCTGGCGCCGCAGCCTGCCAGCGCTAGGGCCCCGGCGACCACGGCCGCGCTTGCGTACAGCAGCGGACGTCGCCGCATGCGGCGAGCCTGACGTATTGCAGCCGAACGCACTAGCTTCATCTGACTCCTCCAGCCGGTGAAATCTCTCGCCGACGCCTCGCGTTGCCGGGGATCATATTCGTTAGCGGACACAGCGGGCGAGGAGTACACAGGTAACGCTTTGGGATCAAAAAGCATGTGAGCCCGGGTCATATCGTTACCAACGCTGAACCAAGGGACCGTGTCTTTGTGCTGACGGGGCGGCTTGGCCGGCCGGTATCCGGCCCTGGCGGGCGCGGCGGTCAGGCGAGAAAACCCCGTAGCAGCGCGGCAGTGCCGGCGATATGCTCCGCCATCGCTCGCCGCGCGCTGGCGCCGTCGCCTGCCAGGATCGCCTCGACGATCGCGGTGTGCTGCCCGGCGGTGTGATCGATGTTGCGCTGCAGCACCGGTATCGCGTTGAGCAGATCGTTCAGGCGGATCCGCGCCTCCCCGCAGGCGGCGGTGAGCAGGCTGGAGCCGGTGAGCTCGGCGATGGACAGATGGAACAGGGTGTCCAGCCGCCGGTAGTCCTGCGGGCAAGCGCCGTTCACGTCGGCGAGCCGGGCGAGCAGAACCTCGCGGGCATCGGGCCGCGCCGCGGACTGGGCCACGAGCTGAGCGAGGGCCTCGGCCGCCCCGGTCTCGACCGCCTGGCGGTAGGTGAGCGCGTCGGCCACCTTCCCCTCGTCGTCCTGAGCCAGGCGGCGCAGCTCACCACGATCGGGGGCGGGCGGTGTGCCGGTCACGAACGTCCCACCGGACCGGCCACGGCGTGACTCGACGTAGCCGGCGCGGGCCAGCTCGCTGAGGGCCTCGCGCAGGGTCAGGCGGCTGATGCCGAGCTGGGCGGCGAGCTCTCGCTCGGCGGGGAAACGCTCCCCCGGCCCGACCACGCCAAGCTTGATCAGCGTCAGCAGCCGCTCGACGGTCTCCTCGAAGGCAAGGCCCTCGCGCACCGGCCGGAGCAGGCCGGTCAGGTCAAGCCCGCTGCTCGCCACGCTGACCCTCCGGCGGGGCTGTCCTCTGCCGCACCGGCACCATCCCGCTGACTTTACGGCGCAGGGGTAACCGGCACGCGGGCGCCCCCCTTGCCCGCGTGCCGGTTACCGCGGGGCGGATGTTCCGAATCGAGCCCCCCGGGGTCTTGAACATTCCGTGGCACGCGTCCATCATTGGTTCGATATTGAACCATTAATCCTGGCGGCCGGCCAGCGATGAGGCGGCGAACTGCACAAACCCCTGATCCGAGGAGCACGCCGTGGCCATAAACGAGCAAGCGATCAGCAGCGACGAGGAAGAACTCCACCGGCTCGGCTACGCCCAGGAGCTGCGCAGGCGGATGTCGGGGTTCTCGAACTTCGCGGTCTCGTTCACGATCATCTCGATCCTGTCCGGCTGCCTGACGCTGTACGGGTACGGCATGAACACCGGCGGCCCGGCGATCATCGTCTGGGGCTGGCCGATCGTCGGCCTGATGACGCTGCTGGTCGGCCTGTCGATGGCCGAGGTCTGCTCCAGCTTCCCGACCGCGGGCGGCCTGTACTACTGGTCGGCCAAGCTGGCCCGGAAGAACGGGGCCGCCTGGTCGTGGTTCACGGGATGGTTCAACTTCCTGGGCCAGGTCGCGGTCACGGCCGGCATCGACTTCGGCGCGGCGTTCTTCATCAACGCGTTCCTGAACCTGACCTGGGGGGTCAGCACCGCGCACTGGGTGACGATCCTGATCTTCGCGATTGTGCTGCTCGTGCACGGGCTGCTGAACCAGTTCGGCATCCGGCTGGTCGCGCTGCTGAACGACGTGAGCGTTTGGTGGCACATCCTCGGCGTTCTGATCATCGTGGCGGTGCTCGTGTTCGTGCCGTCCAAGCACGCCTCTGCGTCCTACGTGTTCACCGGGATCGTCAACAACACCGGCTGGCACAGCACGTTCTACGTGCTGCTGATCGGCCTGCTGCTCGCGCAGTACACGTTCACCGGGTACGACGCGTCGGCGCACATGACCGAGGAAACCCACAACGCCGCGCGCAGCGGCCCGCGCGGCATCGTGATGTCGATCCTCGTGTCGCTGTTCGCCGGCTGGGTGCTGCTGATCGGGATCACCTTCGCGATCCAGAAGTCGCACTACTCGCTCTATACCGGCGCGCTGGTGCCGCCGGCGCAGATCTTCGCCACCGCGATCGGCGACACCGGCGCCAAGCTGCTGCTGCTGATCGCGATCGGCGCCCAGCTGTTCTGCGGGATGTCATCGGTGACCGCGAACTCGCGGATGATCTACGCGTTCTCCCGTGACGGCGCGCTGCCCGGCTCGGGACTCTGGCACCAGGTGAACAAGCGGACGAGGACGCCGACCAACGCGATCTGGCTGGCCGCGGTGGGTGCTCTGATCCTCGGCCTGCCGTACCTCTGGAACAGCGCCGCGTATGCGGCCGTCACCTCGATCGCGGTCATCGGGCTCTACATCGCGTATGTCATCCCGACCTACTTGCGGCTGCGGCAGGGCTCGGGCTTCCAGCGCGGCCCGTGGAGCCTCGGCCCGTGGAGCTACCTGATCGGCACGACCGCGGTGGTCTGGGTCGTCTTCATCACGATCCTGTTCATGCTGCCCACCGCGAGCCCGATCACCTGGGCCGACTTCAACTACACGGTCATCGCGGTGGTCGTCGTGCTCGGCTTCGCCGGCATCTACTGGCTGCTGTCGGCGCGGAACTGGTTCACCGGGCCGAAGGTGCAGGGCACGCCGGAAGAGCTGGCAGCCATCGAGCGGGAGCTCTCCGCATGATCAGTCTCGGCCCCGGCCTGCGCGCTTAACCTGAGGGGATGTCAATGCCGACGAAGTACCGGGGCCCGGGTCCGCAGCGCCGAGAGCGGGGAATGCTGACGATGGAGCGGCTGCGGGTCGAGGCCGCCGAGGACAAGATCGACACGGTGGTGCTGGCGTTCACCGACATGCAGGGCCGGCTCCAGGGCAAGCGCCTGTCCGCGGAGTTCTTCCTGGAAGAGGTGGCCCAGCACTACTCGGAGGGCTGCAACTACCTGCTCGCTGTCGACGTGGACATGAACACCGTGGACGGGTACGCGATGTCATCGTGGGACCGCGGCTACGGGGACTTCGTGCTCGTGCCCGACATGGCCACGCTGCGCCGGGTTCCCTGGCACGAGGGCACGGCCATGGTTATCGCGGATCTGACCTGGCTGGACGGCTCCCCGGTGGTCGCGTCGCCGCGGCAGATCCTGGGGGCCCAGGTGCAGCGGCTGGCCGAGCGCGGGTGGGCCGCAATGGTCGGCACCGAGCTGGAGTTCGTCGTCTACAACGACTCCTACGAGCAGGCGGCGGCCAAGGGCTACCGCGACCTGGTCCCGGCGAACCAGTACAACGTGGACTACTCGATCCTGGGCACCTCCCGGATCGAGCCGCTGCTGCGCCGGATCCGGAACGAGATGGCCGGGGCCGGGCTGTACGTCGAGTCCGCCAAGGGCGAGTGCAACCTCGGCCAGCACGAGATCGCGTTCCGGTACGCGGAAGCGGTGGCGACCTGTGACAACCACTCGATCTACAAGACCGGGGCCAAGGAGATCGCGGCGCAGGACGGGGCCAGCATCACATTCATGGCCAAGCCGAACGCCCGGGAGGGCAACTCCTGCCACATCCACCTGTCCATCCGCGGCACGGACGGTGAGCCGGTCATGGCCGGCGACGGGCCATACGGCCTGTCCAAGCTCGGCGAGCACTTCCTCGCCGGGCAGCTCGCGGCGCTGCGCGAGTTCACCCTGTTCTATGCGCCCAACATCAACTCCTACAAGCGGTACGTGCCCGGCAGCTTTGCGCCCACGTCGGTCCGCTGGGGCCCGGACAACCGCACCTGCGCCCTGCGCCTGGTCGGGCACGGGGCCTCGCTGCGGGTGGAAAACCGCGTCCCCGGCGGGGACGTGAACCCCTACCTGGCCGTCTCCGCGATCATCGCCGCAGGCCTGCACGGCATCGACAGCGAGCTCCCGCTGGAGCCCGCTGTCGAGGGCAACGCCTACCTCGACACCTCGGCCAAGGTGCCGCACACGCTGCGCGACGCGCTCGAGCTGTGGTCCAAGAGCGACCTGGCCCGCCAGGCGTTCGGGTCCGAGGTCGTGGAGCACTACACCAACTACGGCAACGTGGAACTGGCCGCGTACGACGCCGCGGTGACCGACTGGGAGCTGCGGCGCTGCTTCGAGCGCCTGTAGGCCCGGCTCGCGTTCGACAAGGGAAAGGTGGAAACAAGCGCATGTCCGAGTTCACGGTGCTGAACCCGGCCACCGAGCGGCCGGTCACGACCGTGGCGCAGGCCGACGCCGAGGAGACCGACGCCGCGATCGCGCGCGCGGTCACAGCGCAGCAGGCCTGGCGGGCCGTGGCACCCGGGGACCGGGCCGCCCTGCTGCGCCGGTTCGCCGCCGCGGTCGACGCGCACATCGGCGAGCTCGCCGACCTGGAGGTTGCCGGCTCGGGCCATCCGCTCGGCCAGGCCACCTGGGAGGCCGGCCACGTGCGCGACGTGCTCCTCTACTATTCCGCGACGCCCGAGCGGCTGATCGGCAAGCAGATCCCGGTGCCCGGCGGGCTCAACGTGACGTTCCACGAGCCGGTCGGCGTCGTGGGCCTGATCGTGCCGTGGAACTTTCCGATGCCGATTTTCTCCTGGGGCATGGCGCCGGCGCTCGCTTCGGGAAACACGGTGGTCGCCAAGCCGGCCGAGCTGACCCCGCTGACCGCGATCAGGATCGCCGAGCTCGCGCTCGAGGCGGGGCTGCCCGACGGCGTGCTGCAGGTGCTGCCCGGCAAGGGCAGCGTGGTCGGCCAGCGCCTGGTCGACCACCCGCAGGTGCGGAAGATCGTGTTCACCGGGTCCACCGAGGTCGGCAGCCAGGTCATGGCCGGCTGCGCCCGGCACATCAAGCGGGTCACGCTCGAGCTCGGCGGCAAGAGCGCCAACATCGTGTTCGCCGACTGCGACCTGGAGCGCGCCGCCGCGACCGCGCCGTACGCGGTGTTCGACAACGCCGGGCAGGACTGCTGCGCGAGATCCCGGATCCTGGTGCAGCGCCCGGTGCTGGAGCGGTTCATGGAACTGCTCGAGCCCGCCGTCGAGAACGTCGCGGTCGGCGACCCGGCCGACCCGGGCACCGAGATGGGCCCGCTGATATCCGCGGCCCACCGGCAGCACGTCGCGTCCTACGTGCCCGACGGCGCACCGGTAGCGTTCCGCGGCAGCGCGCCGGACGGGCCGGGATTCTGGTTCCCGCCGACCGTGCTCGCACCGGTCGCCGCCGACGACCCGGCCTACACCGAAGAGGTGTTCGGGCCGGTGGTCACCGTCACGCCGTTCGAGGACGAGGCCGACGCGGTCGCGATCGCCAACGACACCCCCTACGGCCTGTCCGGGTCGATCTGGACCTCCGACGTCGGCCGGGCGATCCGGGTGTCCCGGGCCGTGGAGACCGGGGCGCTCTCGGTGAACTCACATTCGTCGGTGCGGTACTGGACCCCGTTCGGCGGGTTCAAGCAGTCCGGCCTCGGCCGCGAGCTCGGCCCCGACGCGCCGGACGCGTTCACAGAGACGAAGAACGTATTCATCGCCACGGACTGAAACGGACCGAAGGAGCCCGGCCGAGTGAACAAGGAAGAGAGCCCTGTCATGCAGCGTGGCATGCAGCGGTTGCAGAACCGGATCGCGGTGATCACCGGGGCCGGCAGCGGTATCGGCCGGGCCAGCGCCCGCAGGCTGGCCGATGAGGGCGCCGTCGTGGTGGCGGTCGACATCGACGAGGCGACCGGCAAGGCCGTTGCCGAGGAGACCGGCGGCACGTTCATCGCCGCCGACGTGTCCAACGAGGACGACGTGCAGCGGCTCTACGAGTCGGTGGCGGCGCGGCACGGGCGCATCGACATCGCATTCAACAACGCGGGCATCTCCCCCCCGGAGGACGACTCCATCCTGGCCACCGGGATCGACGCCTGGCGCCGGGTCCAGGAGGTGAACCTGACGTCGGTGTACCTGTGCTGCAAGCACGCGATCCCGTACATGCGGCGGCAGGGCAAGGGCTCGATCATCAACACCGCGTCGTTCGTCGCCGTGCTCGGCGCGGCGACCTCACAGATCTCCTATACCGCGTCCAAGGGCGGGGTCCTCGCCATGACGCGGGAACTGGGCGTGCAGTTCGCCAGGGAGGGGATCCGGGTGAACGCCCTGTGCCCGGGTCCGGTGAACACCCCGCTGCTGACCGAGTTGTTCGCCAAGGACCCCGAGCGCGCGGCGCGGCGGCTCGTGCACATCCCGATCGGCCGGTTCGCCGAGCCCGAGGAGATCGCAGCGGCGGTAGCATTCCTGGCCAGCGACGATTCGTCGTTCATCACCGCGTCGGAGTTCCTCGTGGACGGCGGGATCTCCGGCGCCTACGTGACACCGTTGTAAGCGGAACGGGGAGGTTCGATGGCTGACGGCTCGCGGGCGCCGGTGATCGGGCTCAGCGCGTATTGCGAGCCCGCGCGCTGGCGCGCCTGGGACACGGAAGCGGTGCTGCTGCCCCGCCGCTACGCCGACAGCGTCGCGGCGGCGGGCGGGATCCCGGTGCTGCTGCCGCCGGTGCCGGGCATCGAGGACGCGCTCGCCCGGCTGGACGGGCTACTGCTGTCCGGCGGCGGGGACATCGACCCCGCCCGCTACGGAGCCGAGGCAGATCCGCGGAGCGCCAGCATCCACACCGGCCGCGACGCGGCGGAGTTCGCGCTGATCGAGGCGGCCACGGCGCGGCGGGTGCCGGTCCTCGGCGTCTGCCGCGGCATGCAGGTCATCAACGTGGCCAGGGGCGGCACCCTGCACCAGCACCTGCCCGACGTGGTCGGGCACGAGCGCCACGCCCCGGCGCCCGGCGTTTACGGCGCCCACGCGGTGCGGGTCGCTCCGGGCAGCAGGCTCGGCCAGATCCTGGGTGGCGACGAGATCACGACGCCCACCAGCCATCACCAGGCGGTCGACAAGCTCGGCGCCGGGCTCACCGCGACCGCGTGGGCGCAGGACGGCACGATCGAAGCGCTCGAGCCAGAAGACGGAGCGGACGGCTCGTTTCTCGTAGCCGTGCAATGGCACCCCGAGGCCGGCGATGATCCGCGCCTGTTCCACGCCCTGGTCGCGGCCGCGCGCGAGCACGCAGCCGCGCCCGCTCCCGCCTGACCGCACTGGCCGTGCCAGCCCGTGACCTGCGCCCGGCCGGCGAGATGCCGGCCACAACGGTTTGCACCATCCGAAACCCGTAGACTCGCACGCGTGTGTTCCGCTCCGGCCGTCGAGATCAGCGGCCTGATCAAGCACTATGGGCGTACCGTCGCGGTGGCGGGGCTGTCCATGCAGGCGGAGCGCGCGCAGGTGACCGCGATCCTGGGGCCGAACGGCGCCGGGAAGACCACCACGATCGAGATCTGCGAGGGCTACCGCCGGCCGGACGAGGGCACCGTGCGGGTGCTGGGGCTCGACCCGGTCAGGGACGCCAGGAAGCTGCGGCCGAAGGTCGGCGTGATGCTGCAGTCCGGTGGCATCCCGACCGCCGCCAGGCCCATGGAGTACCTGCGGGTGATGGCCAGCTTCCACACCAGTCCGATCGACCCGGGGCTCCTCATCAGCCAGCTAGGGCTGGCAGGGTGCCTGCGCACCCCGTTCCGCCGGCTCTCCGGCGGCCAGCAGCAGCGGCTGTCACTGGCGGCCGCCGTGATCGGCCGCCCCGAGCTGGTGTTCCTCGACGAGCCGACCGCCGGCCTCGACCCCCAAGCACGGCACGCCACCTGGGAGCTGATCGCCGGGCTGCGGGACGCGGGGGCCGGTGTGATCCTGACCACCCACTACATGGAGGAGGCGGAACGCCTCGCGGACCGGGTCGCTGTCGTCGATCACGGTCATCTGGTGGCGTCGGGCACCCCGGCCGAGCTGACCGGCACGGCTGGGCAGCTCAGGTTCCGCGCCGAGCCGGGCCTCGACACCGACAGCCTGATCGCGGCGCTGCCGCCGGCAAGCGCCGCCAAGGAATCCCCGGCCGGCTACTACGTGGTCGAGGTGCACGACCGGGTCGACCCGCAGCTGCTCGCCGCGGTCACCGCGTGGTGCGCCGAGCACGGCGTGCTCGCGCAGAGCCTGCGGATCGAGAACCGGACGCTCGAGGACGTCTTCCTGGAGCTGACCGGGCGGGAACTGCGCCCGTGACAGAGACCGCACGGACCGTGCCCACCCCACCCGACCCGATCCGCCCACCCGCCCCGTGGCCCTCCCCTGCGCCGGGCGCCGCGCCGCTGCCGGTGATGATCGGCGCCCAGGCCCGGCTCGAGCTGCGCACGCTGCTGCGCAACGGCGAGCAGCTGGTGCTGACCGTGATCATCCCCGTGCTGCTGCTCACCGCGTTCAGCCAGGAGGACCTCGTCAGCTACGGCCCCGGCAGCAGAATCGACTTTCTTGCCCCGGGAATCCTCGCCCTGGCGGTGATGTCCACGGCGTTCACCAGCCAGGCGATCGCCACCGGGTTCGAGCGCCGGTACGGGGTGCTCAAGCGGCTCGGCGCGACACCGCTGTCCCGCCGCGGCCTGATCGCGGCGAAGACCGTCACCATGCTGGCGGTCGAGGTGCTGCAGTCCGCGCTGATCGTCGTCGTCGCGCTGGCGCTCGGCTGGAATCCCCGCGGCGGTGCGGCCGCTGCCGCCTGGTCGGTGGTGCTGATGGTGGTGGGCACCGCGGCGTTCAGCGGGCTGGCCTTGCTGATGGCCGGAACGCTGCGCGCCGAGGCGACCCTGGCAGCCGCCAACCTGGTCTATCTCGTGATGCTAGGGATCGGCGGCGTGGTGTTCCCGCTGACGAAGTTCCCCGCGAGCGCGCGGCCCCTGCTGAATCTGCTGCCCGCCGATGCGCTGTCCGGCGGGCTGAGGTCGATGCTGCAGCTCGGTGGCGGCCTGCCAGGCCGTGACCTGCTAGTGCTCGCGGTCTGGGCGGTGGTCGGCATCGCGTTCGCCGCGCGCACGTTCCGCTGGGAATAGCAGGAGCCCGCGGTCACCACCACCCGTTCCCGGCTTCCCCAGCGTCGTCCTTCTGGGGTCATCGATGCGGTCCCACCGTGGGCGCTGGTGATCACCGGGATCGTCTCCGTCCAGATCGGCTCCGGGCTGGCGGGGCGGATGTTCGGAGAGGTCTCGCCCGCCACGCTCACCGTGCTGCGGCTGTGGACGGCGGCGATCGCGCTGGCGGCGTTCGGCGGCAGGGGCCTGGGCCGGTCGATCCGCGGCCTGATACGGGAGCGGGCCTGGCCGGACGCCGCGGTCGTCGTGGCGTTCGGGGTGACGCTGGCGATCATGAACTTCGCCTTCTATCAGGCGATCGCGCGGATACCGCTGGGCATCGCGGTCACTATCGAGTTCCTCGGGCCGCTCGCGGTCGCCGTGGCGTCGTCGCGCCGGCTGGTCGACCTGGCCTGGGTGGCGCTCGCCGGTGGCGGCGTGGCGCTGCTCAGCGACGGCTGGTCCAGCCTTTCCGTGCACGGCGGGCGCAGCGGGACTGCGCTGGCGGGCGTGGCCTGCGCGCTGGTCGCGGCCGCAGGCTGGGCCGCCTACATCCTGCTGAGCGCGTCGACCGGGCGGCGGTTTCCTGGGTCCTCCGGACTGGCGAT
>JASHQP010000691.1 GCA_030039095.1 Streptosporangiaceae bacterium | reverse complement strand
GACCGGCCGACCCCGACGTACGCCAGCACCTACCGGGATCCATTCGTCCTGTTCAGCTTCCTGGCGGCGCACACGAAGCGGCTGCGCTTCCGCACGGCCATCCTTATCCTGCCCCTGTACCCGGCGGCCCTCGTCGCCCGGCAGGCGGCCGATCTGGCTGTGGTCAGCGGCGGGCGGCTCGAGCTCGGCGTCGGCATCAGCTGGCAGCAGGCCGAGTACGCCGCGCTCGGGCAGGAGATGCGCGGCCGCGGGGCGCGGATGGAAGAGCAGATCGGCGTGCTGCGCCAGTTCTGGGGCGGCTCGCTGATCTCCCTGCGGGGGCGGTTCCATGACGTGGACGGGCTCGGGATCGGCGAGCAGCCCCCGCCGATCCCGGTGCTGATCGGCTGCGGGTCGGCCGACTCCCTCCTCGGCCGCGTCGCCCGGGTTGCCGACGGCTGGCTGCCGCTCGGCGGTATCAGCGAGGCCGGGCCCATCGAGCGGCTGCGGAAGCTGACCGCCGACGCCGGCCGCGATCCCGTCGCCATGCGCGTCGGCAGCCGGCTCACCATCGCACCCGAGGACCCGGACGCCTGGCTTGCCGGTGCACGGGCACAGCATCACATCGGGGTGACGGACCTTACGCTCCAGGCGCCGCCGGGCACCAGCCGGGACGCCGCGCTGGCCGCCGTCCTCGCCGCGCACGCCGCGATCACTGCGGCGCCGGCGACCGGCCCGGACACGAAGGCTTGACGCGGTGCGGCGCGGCAGCCGGGCCATGCCGGACCGCATCCTGGTACTGGCCAGCCGGGCCCTGGTGGCTCCCATGTTCGTGATCAACGGCGCCGAGACGTTCCGTCACCCCGACCACCCTGTGGGCATGGCCAGCGACTTCCTTGACCACTGGGCCGGCCGGCTCGGGCTGCCGCTTCAGGACTGGACCGCCCTGGTCCGGGCCAACGCCGTGCTGCACGTCGTCGCGGGGGCGTGTCTTGCTGCGGGCTGGCACCGCCGCGAGGCAGCGCTGGCGCTGGCGGCATCGCTCCTGCCCACCACGCTGGCCGCGCATTCGTTCTGGACCGTCGACGGTCCGGGCCGCCGGGAGGAGCAGATCGCCTTTCTCGCCAACGCCGCGGCCATGGGCGCCCTGCTCGGCATCGCCGCCAGCGAATCCTGACCAGCGCGGGCGGCAATGGTCATTGCGCCCCGCCGTCCGGCACCGCGGTGTCCCCCAGCCCTGAGCGGTGCCGCAGCACGTGGAACAGAACAGTGAAGTCCTGGTGCCCGACGCCGAGCTCGGCCGCCTGGGCGAGGAGGGCGTCGCCAAGACCCGCCGCGGGCAGGTCCACCGCCGACTGCCGCGCCTGGTCGAGGGCCAGCCGCAGGTCCTTGCGCATCATCTCGCAGCTGAACCAGGGCGGATCCGGCAGCCGCCCGTCCAGCGTCGCGGGCCCCCGCAGCCTGAGCATCGGCGAGGCGATCGCGCTGGACAGCATCACGTCGACGGCCTCGGCGCGGTCGATGCCCGCCCGCTCGGCCAGCAGCAGTCCTTCCGAAAACGCGATCATCTCAGCCACCAGGCTGATGTTGATGCCGACCTTCAGGGTGAGCGCCTGGGCGTTGCTGCCGACGTGGCGCACCCTGCCCATCTCCCGCAACGCCGGCTCGGCCGTCCGGTAGGCGGCCCGGTCGCCGCCCGCCATGACCGACAGCGCTCCGTCGGCCGCGGCGTGCAGGCCCCCCGAAACGGGGCACGACAAGAATGCGGTACCGCGCGCGGCGGCTCGCTCCGCCAGGTCCTGCCCCGCGGCCGGGGCGACCGTGCTCATGTCGGCGATGATGGCGGGCGGCGTGGCTGCGGTCATCACCCCGCCGGGACCGAACAGCACCGACCCGACCGCGGCCCCGTCGGTCAGCATCGTGAACACGATCTCGCCGGTCACGTCGCTGGGCCGGGCAGCACGGCTCGCGCCCGCCTCGACGAGCGGGTCGGCCCGCCGGGCTGTCCGGTTCCAGGCCGTCAGCACGTGCCCGCGGGACAGCAGGCGGCCGGCGATGGCGCTGCCCATCGCCCCGGTGCCGATCCAGCCCAGCCTCATGGCTGGTCCGCCCGCCGCAGGTACGGATGTGCCGAGCCGGGAGGTTGCCATGGCGGCTCCGCGACCGCCGCCAGGTGCGGCCGGTCCGCGGAGGTGACCCAGAATCCGACGAAGGCCGCGGAGAGCTTCGAGTGCGGGTTCACGGCGCGGTGCACCACGCCGATCGGCTCGGTGTACACCTGGCCGGCCGCGTAGTGCTCGGCGTGGCTCTGGTATTCCAGCGTCACGATGCCCTGGACGACCAGGAACCACACCGCGCCGTTGTGCACGTGCCAGTCGGCTGCCTGGCCCGGCATGAGCTCGGACAGATTGATGTTGACACGGGCCTCGGGGTCGCGGGGCAGCCGCCGCTCGATCTCGTCGAACACCACGTGCCGCTGATGCCGGCCGCCGGGTGGCACCAGGCCGGTCAGCGCGAGCCGGAGCGGGCCACCGCCGAGCCCGGTCTCGCCGCTGCCGGTCTCGCCGCTGCTGGTCACGCCGCGCCGATATTCATGAAGACGCCCTTGACCTCGGTATAAGCGTCGATGGCGTACGGGCCCATCTCCCGGCCAAGGCCGCTGTGCTTGAAACCGCCCCACGGGGCTGCCGCGTCCGGGATGTGGATCATGTTGACGAAAACGGCGCCCGCCCGCACCTGCGCCGCCAGCCGGTGCGCCGTGGCCAGGTCCTTCGTCCACACGGACGCGGCCAGGCCGTACACGCTGTCGTTGGCCCGATGGGCCAGCTGGTCCTCGTTGTCGTACGTCAGCACCGGGATCACCGGGCCGAAGATCTCCTCGCGGGCGATCGCCATGTCGTCGGTGACGTTGGCGAAGACCGTGGGCTGGTAGAAATACCCCGCCGCCAGATCCCCGCCCGGCCGCTCGCCGCCGGTCACCAGTTCCGCTCCGGCCGCGACCGCCCCGCGCACGTAGTCGTCGACCTTGACCAGCTGCTCGTGGCTGACCAGCGGGCCAAGCTCGGTGCCCTCCGCCAGGCCCGGGCCCAGCCGCATGCCGGCGGCCGCCGCGGCGGCCTTCTGTGTGAACTCCTCCGCCCGGGCCCTGTCCACGTAGAACCGGGAGTAGGCGGCGCAGACCTGGCCGGTGTTGAACAGGGCCCCCATCACCGCACCGGACACCGCGGCGTCGATGTCGGCGTCCCTTGCGATGATCATCGGCGTCTTGCCGCCCAGTTCCAGCGTGACCCGGGTGAACGAGTCCGCGCTCGAGCGCAGGATTTCCCTGCCGACCGCGGTGGAGCCGGTGAAGGACACCTTGTCGACGCCGGGATGGCGAGCCAGCGCCCGGCCGACGTCCGGGCCCCCGGTGAGCAGGTTGACGGTTCCAGCCGGGAAACCGGCTTCCGCGCACAGCTCGACCAGGCGGATCGTCGACAGCGAGGTCTGTTCGGCAGGCTTGAGGATGACAGCGTTCCCGCACGCCAGCGCCGGGGCGAGCTTCCATGCGGCGATCATGAACGGAAAATTCCACGGGGTGATCGCGGCTACCACGCCGACCGGCTCGCGCCGGGTGTAGTGGAACACTCCGGCCGTCGCGACCGGGGCCGTCCGGCCCTCGATCTTGGTCGGCCAGCCCGCGTAGTAGCGGAAGTGCTCTGCGGCGCCGGGAATGTTGACGTTACGGGCAACGCCGTAGGGCTGGCCGTTGTCGAGCGACTCCAGACGCGCGAGCTCGTCGGCGTTGGCGTCGATGAGCTCGGCGACCCGCCACAGCATCTTGCCCAGCTCGTGGGCCGGCAGCTGGGTCCAGGCGGGATCGGCCATGGCGCGGCGTGCCGCCGTCACCGCTTCGTCGACGTCGGATGCCGAGGCGAGGCCGAGCGAGGTGATCGTGGCCCCGGTCGAGGGATCGACGGCGTCCATGGCGCCGCCCGAGGGCTCGAGCCACGCGCCGCCAATGAAGATCCGGCTCGGTGACGGCAGCGCTGCGACGGAGTCGACGGTCGAAGACATGGGGTACCTCCGGTAAGGACGTGCGGGCGCCTGCCGAGGCTTGGCCCTATCGGTCTGCTGCTGCGCCGAAGCGCGGCACCGTCGTCTCGCTGAGCGCGACGTGGACGATGCGGGACTCGGTGTAGAAGTCGATGCTGTGCTGGCCACCTTCCCGGCCGACGCCGCTGGCCTTCACGCCGCCGAACGGCGTGCGCAGATCCCGGATATTGTGTGAGTTGAGCCACAGCATCCCGGAATCGATCTGCGCCGCCACGCGGTGCGCGCGCACCAGGTCGCTGGTCCAGATGTACGCCGCAAGGCCATACGGGGTGGCGTTCGCCAGCCGCACGGCCTCCGCCTCGTCCTCGAACGGCGTGATGCAGACGACCGGCCCGAAGATCTCCTCCTGGAACACCCGCATCTTCGGCGTCACATCCGCGAACACGGTGGCGGCCAGGAAGTTCCCGTCCGGCAGGCCGTCCGGCCGGCTGCCGCCTGCGGCCAGGACGGCACCTTCCTCCTGGCCGATGCGCACGTACTCGGTCACCCGTGCGTAATGCTCGGGGTGGATCAGCGCACCGAGTTCGGTGTCCGGGTCGAGCGGCATGCCGACCCTGACGCGGCGGGCGCGCTCCGTGTACCGCGCCACGAACTGCTCGTAAAGCGGTCTCTGGACCAGGATTCTCGAGCCGGCGGTGCACCGCTCACCGTTCAGGGAATAGACCCCGAACAGTGCGCCGTCGATGGCCTTTTCCAGATCGGTGTCGGCGAAGATAATGCACGGCGACTTGCCGCCCAGCTCCATCGACACCGCTTTGAGCTGGCTCCCTGCCTGGGCAGCAATGATCTTCCCGGTTGCCGTCTCGCCGGTGAACGAGATCAGCGGGACCTCCGGGTGCTGCACCAGGGCGGCTCCCGCTTCCTCGCCTGTTCCGTGCACGTAGTTGAAGACGCCGCGCGGAACCTCGGCTTCGGTCATCGCCTCAGCCAGCGCCACGGCCGATAGCGGCGAGAGCTCCGCCGGCTTGAGCACAACGGTGCAGCCCGATGCGATGGCCGGTGCGACCTTCCACGTCTCCAGCATGAACGGCGTGTTCCAGGGGGTGATCAGGCCGGCCACACCCACCGGGCGGCGCAGGACGTACCCGAGCTGGCCCGGGCTGGAAAACGCATCCTCGTGCATCGCGACGATCACGTCGGCGAAGAACCGGAAGTTCTCCGCCGCCCGGTGCGCCTGACCACGGGCCTGGCGGATCGGAAGGCCGGTGTCCCAGGCCTCCCACTGAGCGATCTGCTCGTCGCGAGCGTCGATGGCGTCGGCGACGCGGCCGAGGATCCGGGCACGGTCCCGCGGCCGCATGGCTGGCCAGGGGCCTTCGGTGAAGGCGCGCCGCGCCGCGGCCACGGCCAGCCCGACGTCGGCGGCGTCCCCGCGCGACGCGCGCGCGTACACCGTGTTCGTCGCCGGCTCGACGGTGTCGAACCAGGCGCCGGCGACGCCAGGCGTGAACTTGCCGTCGATGAAATGCTCGATCTGCCGGGGGATGCCCTGCGGGACCGGGTATGGGGCAGTCACGGAACCGGGACCTCCCGATCGAGCAGCTCGGCGGCGGACTCGAGCATGGCGAGGGCGCGCTTCTGGCCGCCCTCGGTGAGCGGGATCAGGGGCGGCCGCACGCAGGCCGCGTCGAGGACGCCGGCGCGCTGCATGACCCACTTGGCTGGGGACGGGTTGGACTCGATGAAGAGCAGGTCGGCCACCGGGTGCAGGGCATAGTGCAGCTCGCGGGCGCCCTCGGTATCCCCGGCCGCCCACGCGTCGTACATGCGGGCCACCCCGGCCGGCGCGATGTTGCAGAGCGCGGAGACGAAACCGGCCCCGCCGAGCGCGAGTAGCGGGAGGCAGAGCAGCTCGATGCCGGACCAGACGAGGAAGTCGCGCCCGCACAGGTGCAGCACGCGCGAGAAATGCTCGAAATCCTTCGTGGTTTCCTTGATCCCGACGATGTTGCTGTGCTCCCGCCGCAGCCGGAGCACGGTCTCGGGGGCTATGTCGACGGCGGTCCGGGACGGCACGTTGTAGATCGCGATAGGCAGACTGGGGAACTCCGCCGCCACGGCGCCGAACCACGCGACCAGGCCCTCCTGGGTCGGGCGCACGTAGTAGGGCGTGATCACCAGAACCAGGTCGGCGCCCAGGCGCTGCGCCGCCTCGGTCAGCTCGAGCGTCTCCGACAGCTTGGCCGATCCGACGCCCGGTACGAACGGCAGCTGCTCACCGGCGACGGCGGCGACAACGGTCATCGCCCGAATCCGCTCGTCGACGCTCTGCGAGCTCGGCTCTCCGGTGGACCCGCCGATGGACAGCCCGTGCGCGCCGGATGCCACCTGCCAGCGCGCGAGGCGGTCCAGCGATGACTCGTCCAGCTTGCCGTCGGCGGTGAACGGAGTCACCATGGCCGAGATCGCGCCCCGGATCGACGCCGGGTCGTGCCGGAACTTCATCCTGCGGCCTCCCCGATGTAGTGCCGCTCACGGCTGCGCATCTCGGCTGCGCCCATCGCAGCGGTGGTGCCGTCGCGGTGCCGATGCACGATCCGGTCGATCTCCACTGGGTCGCCGGCCTGTATCAGCCGGATCATCTCCTCGTGCTCGGCCACAGACTGCGCCGCGCGCTCGGGCGCATAGGCGAACACCGACCGGCGGATCGTGTCCAGCCTGGTCCACTCGGCCTCCATCAGGGCGATCAGCCGGGGGTTCGAGCAGTCGGCGACGAGGCTGAAATGCAGCTCCCGATTCAGCCGGGTGAACTCCAGCGGGTCGAGGTCCGGCAGCATCCGCGCCAGCCGCGCGTTGATCCGCCGGGCGGCCGCTGCCCGCCGTGCGGTCATCCTCGGCGCCACGTCGATCAGCGCCGCGCTCTCCAGCACCGACAGCACCTCCATGCTCTGCCGGAACGCACCGACGTCGACCTCCGCTACCCGCGGACCCACGTTGCGGGTGAAATCGACGTAGCCCTCGGCCTCGAGGCGGCGAATGGCCTCGCGAACCGGAACCGGGCTGATCTCGAGCAGCCGGGCGAGCCGGTCGAGAACCAGGCGCTCGCCGGGTGCGAAGGTCCCGTCACGGATCCGGGCCCGCAGTTCCTGGTAGGCGATTTCCGCCTTTGACGTATTCACCCTGGTTACCTCGCGAATCCGGTCATGTTCCCTCTCGGGCGACAGCGGGCGCGCGATCGGCCTGCCTGCCCTGGAGCTAGATAGATCGTATATGGTTATCGTATATGGTTGATGGGTGGTTGCCCAGTCGGCCACGTCAGCGGCCCGCCCCGAGGCCGTCCGCCAGCCGGCTCGCTGGAAGGGATAGCGCGTTTGTCCGAGACAGCCTGCACCGCCGACGCCATCGTGGCGTCGCTGATCAGTCACGGCGTGGATACGGTGTTCGCGATCCCCGGAGTGCAGACCTACCCGCTGTTCGACGCGATCGCTCGCAGCGGCGGGGCAATCCGCGCGATCGGGGCCAGGCATGAGCAGACCGTCGCGTACATGGCCTTCGGCTACGCGCAGGCGACCGGCCGGACCGGTGTCTACTCCGTGGTGCCCGGGCCGGGGTTCCTGAACTCGAGTGCGGCACTCGTATCGGCGTACGGCGCGAGTGCCCCCGTCGTCTGCGTGAC
>JASHQP010000690.1 GCA_030039095.1 Streptosporangiaceae bacterium | reverse complement strand
CGATGAGCTGCGGGATGCGGTCGCGCGTGTGGAGGATTCCGGGCGGACGGCGGTGCTGCTCGCCTGGGACGGCACCGTAAAGGCTGTGTTCGCGGTCGCCGACAGCGTCAAGCCTGGCGGCGCCGATGCGGTGCGCCGGGTCCGGCGGCTCGGCGTACGGCCGGTGCTGGTCACCGGAGATAACGAGCGCACGGCGCGGGCGGTTGCCGCGCAGCTGGCCATTCCGGACATGGACGTTTTTGCTGGCGTTCGGCCGGACGGCAAGGTCGGCGTGGTAAGGGAACTGCAGGCGGCTGGCCTGCGGGTGGCCATGGCCGGTGACGGCGTCAATGACGCGGCCGCGCTGGCCCAGGCCGACCTGGGCATGGCGATCGGCAGCGGTTCGGATGTCGCGATCGGGGCCGCGGACCTCACGCTGGTCAACGGCGACCCGGCGAGCATCGCCGACGCGGTACTCCTGTCCCGGGCCACCCTGCGTACGATTCACGCGAATCTCACCTGGGCGTTCGGGTACAACGTGATAGCCATTCCGCTCGCTGCCCTCGGCTACCTCAACCCGCTGTTTGCCGGCCTCGCGATGGCCGGCAGTTCGCTGGTGGTGGTGTCCAACAGCCTCCGTCTGCGCCGGTTCCGTGCCGGCCGCCCGGCGACCAGGTCTGGCCCGCGCCCGGGAATGCAACCCGAGGTCAGTGCCGTCCCGTCCGTGCCATGAGGCTCCAGGATGCGGCTGAGGAGGCGGCCGGGTCGGCCGCGCCGTCTGTAGAAGCCCGGCCACACGGGTCCGCTACCGAGCTGATCCGGGCTGCTCTTGCCCCGGTGATCTGCGCTGCCGCGCTGGTCGGGCTGCTGTCGGCCTGGGTGGTCACGGGCGGCGCCGGCACCGTGTCCCGGGTCACGATCAAGGTGGGCCAGGCCGCTGTCACGCTGCCGTCATCCTTTGCGCCGGACGTGGCCGACACGTACTTGACGATCACGAACCTCGGCGGCCCTGACACGTTGCTCTCGGTGCGGTCGAGTGTCACAAGCCGGGTAGTGCTCGTGAGGCATACGGGCAGCGCCGCCGGCCCCGGGGCTGCCCTGCGCCAGGTTGCGATCCCGGGCCACGGGACCCTGTCCCTGAACCCGCTCGGCGTCGACATCGTGCTACAGGATCCCCGCTCGCTCACCGTCGGCGGCAGCGTGCCGCTCATCATGACGTTCCGGCACGCGGGCCGGGTAACCGTCTACGCGACCATCACCCCACCCGGCACCCCCTGAGGCGCGAGGCGCGCGTGTTGTCAGCCGGTGGGTGTGCCCCGGTCTACGGCACCGGATACCGACAGCGCGTACCACAAGCCCATGTCGTCGGCCTGGCCCGTTGCCTGGCCGGGACTGTCATCGCCGATCCACAGGTAGAGCGGCCAGCCGCCGTAGGTCACTTGCCGCTCTCCGTTAGCGCGGCGCACGGTGCTGAGCAGAGATGCACGGACCCCGGGACCCGCCTCGGGGTGGCTGACACCGCGCGGCAGAACCAGCGGCGGCCACTGCTGCGCGCAAAACCCGCTGCACTGTGAGCGTCCCCGGTGATCTGGCGCGTACATGTACAGGGTGAAACCCTTGCCGTCGGTGATGATCTTGCCCAGCCCCGGGACGTTGCGGGCGAGAACCACGTACTGCGGCGGGCTGCTGCCCTGCCCGCTGCCGCACGCCGCAACGGCCGTGCCGACGAGCAGCGCAGCGGCCAGCAGGCTGGCCCGGCGAGCCTTTCCGCAAGCCAAGTGCTATTCCGCCAGTCCAGGTTGAATTGGCCGGTGCTAGATCATGATGATGAGCATGAAGGCCATGGTCACGCCCATCGCGATGCGGCAGCCTGCGGCCAGCTGAGGACTGAGCAGCAAGGCGCGGGCTGACCCGGACACGCTTACGGCGACCGGCGAGTCCTCGCCACCGGCCGGACGGCCGCCGTCGGCAGTCTGGTCCGGCGCGGCGGCCGCGCCGGCACCGGTTCCGATGGGGGCGACTGAGGTGATGGGCAGGCGCGCAGATCCAGTCCCGGCGGCGGCGCCCACCAGCGCGGGGGCAGCAAAGTAGCTGCCGTGCGCGTGGCCCGGGCCGGACAGCCGGTCCAGATCGAGGACGACATAGGCGGACAGCCACAACACGAAGATGAACGCCACCACCGGCACGCTCAGCGTCTGCATCGACGCTCCGGAGCCGCCCATGCCGCTCATCCCGCCTCCGCTGCCGGCCGCGGCCGGAGCGTTCACGGCCGCGAACATGTACAGCATCGCGGCGCTGTGCACCAGGTGCGGCATGCGATGGCCGTCGGCCAGCACCCGGGCGCCTTCGCCCCCGGCTTCGCGGTAGACCCGCCAGCCGAACCACGCCGTCAAGACGGCGAAGACGCCATCCCACACGCCGTTCGGCAGCGTGGTCAGGCTCGCGACCAGCATGCCGGCCATCGCGATGCCCATCAGCAGGTGCGCGACGTCGATGTCGGCATCGCCGGCGGCGCCGGCCCACGCGCGGACTGCCACCAGACGGCCCGCGCTGATCGCCGCGACCAGCAGCATGACCCCGGCCAGGATGTCCAGGATCCAGGCTGGGGTCATCATGCCGTCACCTCTTTCGCGTCGGCAGGCTGGCTCGCGGCTGGCGCCGTGACCGCGATCCGCGCCGGCCAGTAGGCCGCCGCGAGCAAGATCAGCAGCAGGCCGGAGTTGGGGTCGGTCGCTCCGCCGGCGAGGATGGCGCCGAATGCCTCACCGAAGACCCAGATGATCGCGGCCACCACGATGGCCAGCACCAACGTGGCCCGGGCCGCCGGCCACGGCAGATACACACCGACCGCGATCAATGCCAGTGCGATCGCCAGCACGATGGAGGCTGCCAGCCCTTGGTTCGCCAGCAGTGAGGCCGCGTGGTTCTCGAGAGCGGCGAGCCAGCTGGGCTCACCACTGGCCATGCCGCCGATCATGTCGTGCAGCGCCTGCGGCGCCCGGTTAGCCGGCATCAAGGCGAAGTAGGCCAGGCTGCCCCATAGCACCAGCCACAGCGCCCGGGCCACCGGCGCGCTCACGGCGCGGGCGGCCGCGAACGGGGCCGTGGCGGCGTGCCGGTCGGAAGGCCACAGCAGCACGGCGAGCAGCGCATAGATGATCACCGCGCCAGGAGCCCCGGTGACCGGGTTCGCCCCGCTGTTCAGCACCTCCCCCAGCCCTTCGCCAAACCACCACACACCCAGCGACCACGCGATCGAAGCAGCCAGCGCGACCCGCAGCGTCGGCCGCCAGGCGATGCCCAGGCCGAGCGCCACCTGGATCGTGGCGAAGACCGTATTCAGCAAGATCATGTGGTGCTCGACCAGATTCGCATCCCAGGTGATCGGGCTGGCAACCACCCCCGGGTTGCCGGACGCGCTCCCTGCCAGCATCTGACCGAAACCCTTGGTGAACATGAACGACTGGTACTGCAGCACCCCATCGAGCAGCCATATGGCCGCCAGGGACAGCTGCAGCACCCTCCTGGCGTCGGGCGGCTTCCAGGCATCCACGGCTGCGGCGCTCGCGTTCCCCCGCCTCGCGGCTTCTCCGTCCGCGACGGCGATGTCACTCATCCCGGTTCTCCTCGGCTCTTGCACGCAGGGCCGCTGCGGTAGCCGAGTCCCTGTGTGCCTGTTCTCCGCGGTTCGATGCCGACCGGGCATCAGCGGCGGGCGCGCCCAGCAACCGAACACATTGAAGCACGACGGTTCTTCCAGCAACTACCGGGCGTCGTAATGAAACATTAGACGGCAGTTTACTAACTGAGCAAGAGGACTGGCCAGAAAGCATGCACCAAACCCAGCGAGCGACGTGCATCCGCAGGTGGAAGGTGGTCTGGCGGATCGTAAAATAATGATTCGCGTTCCGGCGATAAACCCTCTCCCGGTATCTGTTAATACCTGGAGAGGGTATCTTCGATACCACCACAGGGTATCCATCTTGACCAATACATTGACACTGCTGCTTTCGGGGTCGACCACGGCGGTGGGGGCCATCAAGAGCCAGTGACGCTGCCGCAAGGCAAGCGCGACCGAGGACGAGGCCGGATACGAGCGCGGGAGGCCGGGCTGGCCGCGAGCGGCTACCGCCGCTGGCGGGGGACTACGTGGTGGACACCGTGCCGTAGGATCCTGGCTCGGCCACGGCCGGCGCCATCGTCCCGCTCGTATTGACGTTTCAGGCACGCGGGCCGCGTCACGGTCGACGCAGCCGTCACGCCGCCCTGCACCCCCCTGACACGCCCAGTGCTGTGCGGGGTATGCGCGGTGTGCGCTACCATTGGGGGTCCGAGAGGATAACGGGACGTGGCCCAGCTTGGTTAAGGCGCGTGTCTGGGGGACACGAGATCGGGAGTTCAAATCTCCCCGTCCCGACTCATATGAATTTATTGGAAAGCCGCTTTGTCAGACGCTGGTGCTAGCTTTCCTGGTATGACGGAAAACACTCGTGGAAAGCGAACTTGGTCCGATGCTCAGTTAGTTTCCGCCGTGGCAGCGTCTAGATCGTGGCGCGGGGTCATGCGCGAACTCGGCCTTTGCATGACTTCCGCTGGATCCATTCAGGTGATTAAGCGGCACGTCATTCGACTTGGTCTGGACACGTCGCACTTCACCGGCCAGCGGCGCTGGCCAGATGCCCAGGTCAAGCGAGCGATCATCAAGGCCTACTCCTGGCGCGAGGTGTTCACGCACCTAGGTCTGCTGGGTAGCGGAGATGATCGTACGCGAGTCAAGGGGCATGCATGTGGTTTCTGCTCTGCGGGTACAACGCGTCTATTCCTATCGAGCCAGCTCTCTATGACCTCCTTGTGGCCATGCCGGACGGAATCAAGCGGGTTCAAGTCAAGACCACGACGTATAACAAGGCCGGCTGGGCGGTCAGTGTCGGAAGGCGTCCCGCCTCCACAGACAACCGTGGGCCACTGGTTCCTTATGACCCGGATCTGCTGGGATTCTCCTGAACAACTACTCCGAGCACATCGTCGGCAGCGCGGCGTTTCTCCTGAAGGGCGTGAGCCCGGCCGCCCGAGCGCCACGTGCATGACGTGACGGCTAGTTGAGGGGGCGCGGGATCTGGCGGCCGACGTCGGAGAGCTCGGCGATCCATTCCTCGTCGGGGTCGGCGTCGGGCTCGGACCGCCTGCTGGCCACGAGCTGCAGGTTGCCGCCGCCCCTGTTGAGCGCGGGCTGCTGCTTGGCGGGCTTCGGTGGGGGCGGTGGCGGGGGAGCGTCGACCAGCCGCAGCGCGAGCGCCGGGCACATCTGGACCGCCTGCTGCGCCTGGCTGAGCAGCCATGGCGGCACGGGCATGTCGAGGAACACCGGGTATCCCTGGCCGTCGAGCTGCGCGAGTTCGGGCACCAGGTGGGCGCAGAGCCCGTGCCCGCGGCACCGGGTCCAGTCCACCTGCATGCGCATCTCGCCGTCCTTGCCCGGCAGGGGAAGGACGCCAGCCACCCGGCGCCCGCAGGTGCCGCGGAACAGGTGCGCGGTCAGATCGTCGGTGAACACGTCGATCGCGGACACCACGAACCGGAACACGCCGTCGGGATGGGCGCAGGCGCCGCGGCCCTTGACCGCCGCCGCTCCGCGGCGTGCCGTGTCCAGGGCCTCGGTGCCACCCGAGCCGTCGGCCAGCGCGTTCATTGCGCGGGCGATGGCGGGCAGGCCCAGCTTGCACGGGCCGCACTGGCCGGACGACTCCTTCGCGAGGTAGCCGACGACCCTGGCTACCTCGCCGAGCGGGCAGGTCCCCGCGCCGAGCGGCAGCACGATGCCCGCGCCGAGCGTCGCGCCGAGCGCGCTCAGCCCAGCCCGGCTGACCGGAACGTCGTACGCGACGTCGGTGGGCAGCCACATGCCGTGGTAACCGCCGACCAGGACACCCTCGCCCGGCGATGCCGCGCAGAGGTCGAGGACCTCGCCGAGCGGCAGGCCGAAAGGAACCTCCACGACCCCGGGACTGGCGGCGGAGCCACCGACCGTGAGCAGGGTCGTTCCCGGTTCATCCGGCGTGCCGGCCGAGGCGTAGCCTTCGGGGCCGAGCATCGCGAGGACGGCGACCTGCGCGTACGTCTCCGCGTTGGACAGCAGGGTCGGGAGGTCGTGGATCCCGTAGTCGCTGGGCAGGACCTTCTTGCCCGGCGGTATCGGGGCCTTGCCGTTCAGCGCGTTCACCAGCGCGCCGCCCTCACCGACGACGAACCGTTCCGGCACCTGCACGACACGCACCAGGCGCTTGAGGTCCGGCTCGGCGGCGGCCGCCGAACTGATGGACCGGGCCATGTCGGTGCGCGTCACGCCGATGACGATCTCTCTGGCCTGCAGCGCCCACGCGGCGACGAGCGCGCCACCGAGCACCAGGTACGGGGATCTGAGCAGCAGCATCCGGTCCTTGGCGCTGCCCGGCTCGCCCTCCGTGGCGTTGACGAGGATGACGACCCGCTTCTTGCGCTGGCGGGCGGACTGCACGACACCCTTCAGCTTCTTGGCGAACGGGAAGCCCGCGCCGCCCCTGCCGCACAGATTGGCCTGCTCGGCCACGCTGATCAGCTGGTCGGCGGTCAGCCGGGGCAGGTTGCCGAAGACCGAGTAGTGCGTGGTGAGGTCGATCCGCTGGATCCGGTCCAGCCCGGCGGTGAGACGGGCCTGGCCGATGCACATGGCATCCGGTCCCGGAGACGGCGTCATGATCCCTCCGCCCTGGGGTAAGCCGGGTAGGCGGGATAGTCGGGCTGCGACGGGTCCTCCGGATAATCCCAGTACTCCACCTGCCCGGGCTCCAGCGCCGGGGCCGCCTGCTGCTGCCACTCGTGCTGCTCCCACTCCTCCTGCTGCCAGGGTGTCACGTCCTGCTGTTGCTCCTGCCATTCTCGTTGCTGCCAGGGCCGCATTTCCTGCTGGTGCGGCTGGGGAATCGGGAGGTCCGGCCTTGGCGTGGCGAGGCGGCGCGTGGCGATCGGCGGCGGCTGGTGCGGCTGCGGCTGGCGCCGTGGCTGACGCTGCGGCTGCTGATACGGCTGGGGCTGGGGTGGCATCTGGGGCTGAGGATACGACTCGGGCTGCATCTGAGGCTGAGGCTGCGTCTGGGGCTGGGGATACGGCAGAGACGGCATCTCGGGCTGCGGCTGGGGATTCGGTGCTGCGGTACGGTCTGCCGCCCCGGGCGGGAGCGCGCGGGGCGCTCTTGGCGCCTGTGCCATCGCGCCCTGCGCGGCACGGGCCTGCGGGACGGCTCGCCCAAGGTCACGCGGTTGCTGCGCCGCGCTCCACCGGCCGGCGGTTTCCTGCCGGGCCAGGGCGGGCATGGGCGCCTGGACGGCCGACGAGACGTAGTCGGGCAACCCGTGCGGGGCCTTCTCCTGCTTGCTCCGGATCGTGGCAACGAACCGGATCATCAAGGCGAGGGCGACCAGCGCCACGCACGCCCCGTAGCTCCAGTCCACGTAGGGGTGTGCCTTCCGGCCTGCGAGCAGGCCGTGAACGATCGACAGCGGCCACATCAGGTAGGCGACCGAGTGGATCGCCCGCCACGTGCCCGGCCGGCGCGATGCGAATCGGCCACGCGCGATTCCGGTGATGATCAAGACGACGACAAGATCCGAGGCGACCGTGCCGAGACCGATGTAGAAGCGGCGCCCCTGCGCGAGGAACGGCACGACCGCGTCGATCACGTGCGACCGGTGCGCGAGTATCTCGAGCACGATGTGGGTGATGAGGAACGCGAGAGCGCCGAACGAGACCGCGCGGTGCACGGCCTGGGCGACGACCCGGTGGCCCGGGGTCATCACGATGCGGTCCGTGGCCACCACCCCGACGCCGACCGCCGTTGTGAGCGCGACCAGCGCGAGCACGCCCGAGTAGAACAGCATGAAGTGCTGGGTGGCGAGGAGGACGTCCCTCCCCCGGGGAGTGGCCCCGGAGGCTGCCGCCCCGGCGACCAGGATCAGCAAGGCGATGATGAGCCCGGTTACGATGTGGCCGCGCCTGGGTCCTTTGACCCGGGCGACCGAGAAGTTCGAGCCACGAGGACGTGAACCGCCACGCCTGGACGACACTATTTTCCTCCCGGAGGGACGGCTCGAAGGCCGACCATTACCTGGAAGCTTCCTCTGCGGATCATCTCGGCCGCCTATGCCCGGAGGATCCCTGCCTGTCCCTCGCCGCTCATGACGTTACCGTCCAGCATTACAGATTCGCAGCGAAACCGACTATAAGACGTCACAATGCAGTGTTTACGCAGCTCAGAAGCTATTTTGCTGCTTCATGGGCCAAGGCAGGTGACTTGCGCGGCGCGAGTATCGGGGAGAGCCGAGCAGCTGGCCCGGCTGGCCGTATCTCCCCGGTGTCAGTGCGCAGGAATGGGGCGTTCATTGGCACGGCGCGTGCGGGCCGATCGTTTGAGTTACAGGCTGGCGTGGGCAGAATTGCTATTGCCCTGGCTGGAGATAACCAGGGCCGGACTTCGGGGTTGGGGCAATGACGATGTGGGGACCAGCGGGCGAGACGGGGCCCGCGGGTGATTCCACGCTTCCGCTGCCCGTCACGGATCCGTCGCCCAGCACCGGGCGCGCGCCCTTCACCGACGTTCTCGGTGCCGGCCGGGGGCACGGGCCGGCGGTGGCGTATGGCCGCGTGCCCAGGGCGCCGCGCGCTCCGCGGCGCCGGTTCGGCCGCAAGCTGCTGTGGCGGGCCGCGATCGCGCTCGTGACGCTGGCGCTGCTGGGGGTCGTGGTGTTCGGCGGGCTTATGGCCGTGACGCCGTCGGCCGGCAACGCGGAGCAACTCGTCCAGGCACAGGATGCGGCCCGCAACGCCGTCTATCCAGGCCCAGCGGTCTCCGCACGCTTCGCCGAATCGCTCGTGGCGACCGAGGACAAGCGCTTCTATTCCGAACCCGGCATCGACCTGTACGCCGTCGCCCGGGTGGCCGCCGGCTACGTGACCGGCCATGGCATAGAGGGCGGCGCCACGCTTTACCAGCAGTTGGCCAAGCTGCTGTACACGCACGGGCAGTCCACCGCATCCGATGAGGCCGAGCAGGTCGCGCTGGCCGTCAAGCTCTACCTGGGGTACTCCAGGCCGCAGATCCTGCGGATGTACGCGGACGTCGTGTACTTCGGCAACGACGACTACGGCCTCGAGGCCGCGAGCTGCGGGTACTTCGGTGTTCAGCCCGCCGATCTGTCCTGGCCGCAGGCGGCGATGCTGGCCGGAATGGTTCAGGGCCCGTCACTGGACGACCCGCTGACCCACCCGGCCAACGCGCGGACCCGCGAGGTGCACGTCGTGGGCAGGCTCGTCGCGACCGGGAAACTGACCGGGGCCCAGGGCAAGGCGGCGCTCGCCGTGCCGGTGCCGACCCTGATTGCCAGGGCCGGGCAGGGCTGCTCCTCCTGACCCCGCTTCTCTTCCTCACCCCGCTTCGCACGCACCCACCCCGCGGCAAGGCTTGATCCCTGGATTCCCGGTCGGGGGTCCTGATCTGGACTCTCTAGTGTGAACGCGCGTGGCGCGGGCCCTCTGGCTGCGCCTCGCCAGAGCCGGTCCCGTTGCCGTTCCCGTTCGGCCCGCCGTGGCCTGCGGGCGGAGCCGGCGGAACAAACGCGGGAGCACGATCCGCGGGCTCGTACTCCGGCATGGGGCCGGCCGGATCGGCGGGCAGGGCGTCCGCGGGCACCTCGAGCTCGGGGGGCAGCATGTGCCACACCCACTTCCGGTACGACCAGAACCGGAACAGCGTTCCGAAGACGATCCCGATGAGGTTCGCGACGTTGTACCAGAGCCCGCCCTGGTGGTGCAGGACATCCTGAACGATCCAGATGCACGCGTACTGGAAGAGCAGCCCGACCCCGTTGAGCACGAAGAACATCACGCTCTCGCGCGTGGTGCCCGCGCCCTCGCGGTGCCGGAACGTCCAGGAGCGGTTGCCGACGAAGGTGACGACCGTTGCGGCGACGGTCGCGACCGTGATCGAGGTGTACTTTCCGACACCCAGGCCGAGGTGCAGCACGTCGGCGCCGCCGAGCGTCACGACAAAGCCGATCCCGCCCACGACAAGGAACTTGAAGCCCTCGTGGATCAGCAGCCGGAAGCGCTGGTACAACGTGCTGACGAGACTCACCTGGCCGCCTTCCTTCCCCGTATCTCCTCAGGACGTGCCGAGGCGACGTTAAGCGAGGGTACCCGCTGCTGCCTGCGCCGTGGCGAAACCGGGGAAATCCAGGCAAGCGGCATACCAAGCTTTTTCCCTATGCTGTCCCGTCTGGCGCGGCGGAAACCAGTTCGGAAATGCCGGTCATGACAGGTAGTGTCACGGAGATGCCCGGTCCCGACGTGCTGATACACGCCCGCGGCCTGATCAAGAGCTTCGGCGGCGCGGTGGCGGTTGCCGGCATTGATTTCGACCTGCACCGCGGCGAGGCGTTCGGTTTCCTCGGGCCCAACGGCGCTGGCAAGTCGTCAACGATGCGGATGATCGGCTGTGTATCCCCGCCGGGCGGCGGCGAGCTGACGATCCTGGGCCTGGACCCCGTCGCCGACGGGCCGGCGATCCGGGCCAGGCTGGGGGTGGTCCCGCAGGAGGACACCCTGGACGTGGAGCTGACCGTCCGGGAAAACTTGATCATCTACGGCCGCTACTTTGGGCTGCCGCGCCAGGTGATCGCCGAGCGCACCGCGCGCCTGCTGGAGTTCGTGCAGCTCACCGACCGGGCAGATGATCAGGTCGAGCCGCTGTCCGGCGGAATGAAGCGCCGGCTGACGATCGCCCGCTCCCTGATCAATGAACCGGAGATCCTGCTGCTCGACGAGCCGACGACCGGCCTGGACCCGCAGGCCAGGCACGCGGTGTGGGACCGGCTGTACCGGCTGAAGCAACAGGGCGTCACGCTGGTCCTGACCACGCACTACATGGATGAGGCGGAACAGCTGTGCGACCGTCTGGTGGTGATGGACCGTGGCGAGATCGCGGCCGAGGGCTCGCCCCGCGAGCTGATCGAGCGGTACTCCACACCCGAGGTGCTGGAGCTCCGGTTCAACCCGGCAGAGCACGAGCAGGCCTCGGAAAAGATTGCGGAGACGCCTGCCGAGCGGCTCGAGGTGCTGGCGGACCGGATCCTGCTGTACACGCGGAACGGGGACACAGCGCTTTCCGCGGTCCGGGAGCTCGGGCTGGAGCCGCTGACGTCGCTGGTCCGCCGCAGTACGCTCGAGGACGTCTTCCTGCGGCTCACCGGGCGGCAGCTGGAGGACTAAGATGACCTGGTCCTTTGCCGTGCGCGAGTTCCGGTACTGGCTGACCAACTACCGGCGCACCTGGCGCGGGTCGATCTACACGAGCATCCTGTCCCCGGTGCTGTACCTGGGCGCCATGGGCATCGGCCTTGGCAAGCTCGTCGACGCGCACGGCACCGGGCGGCTGGGCGGGGTCAGCTACCTTGCGTTCCTCGCTCCCGGCCTGCTGGCCGCCGCCGCCATGCAAGCCGGGATCGAGGAATCCACCTACCCGGTGCTCGGCTCGGTGAAGTGGCGGGGCACCTATTACGCGGCGGCCGCGTCGCCGCTGCGCCCGGCCGACATCTTTCACGGGCACCTGCTGTTCACGGCCATGCGGCTGGCCATGAACTCGGCGATCTTCCTGGTGGTGATGGCCGCCTTCGGGGCCATCACGTCGCCATGGGTGCTGGCGGCGCTCCCGGTCGCGGTGCTGACCGGGATCGCCTTCGCCGCGCCCGTCGAGGCATGGGCGATCACCGTGACCAAGGACACCTCGTTCGCCCTCGTGTTCCGGTTCGGGATGATCCCGCTGTTCCTGTTCTCCGGGACGTTCTTCCCGGTCACCCAGCTTCCTGCCTGGATCAGGCCGCTCGCGTACGCCACGCCGCTATGGCACGGGGTGGCGCTGTGCCGGTCGCTAAGCCTGGGCACGGCGACCCTCGGCGGCACGCTGGTGCACGTGGGATACCTGGCCGCCCTGGCCGCGGTGAGCATCGCGGTGGGGCAGCGAACCTACCGGCGGCGGCTATGGGTATAGCGAGGCCGCGCCCGGTGCAGGCCCCGGTCACAACGAGGCGCGTCCGGTGACCGCGCCGTCGCTGCGCGAGCTTCCGCTGCGGGTGCTGCCGCTGCCGCTGCTGCGCACCCGCGGGTCCGCACTGGGCGGGCGGGGGAGCGTGCACCTGATCGAGCGGCATGCCCGCGTCTACCGGCACGTCTGGCTGGTCCTGGTGTCCGGGGTCTTCGAGCCGCTGTTCTATCTGCTGTCGATCGGGGTCGGCCTGGGCAAGCTGGTCGGGACCGTGGCGGGGCCGGGCGGCCACCCGGTGGGGTTCGCCAGCTTCGTGGCCCCGGCGCTGCTGGCAACGTCCGCCATGAACGGCGCCATCCTCGACTCGACCTTCAACGTGTTCTTCCGGCTGAAGTACGCGAAGTTCTACGACGCCGCGCTGGCCACGCCGATGCGCCCCGGTGACATCGCGCTCGGCGAGATCGGCTGGTCGCTGATCCGCGGCGGGCTGTACGCGGTCGCGTTCATGGTCGTCATGCTCGCACTCGGCCTGGTGCACTCGGCGTGGGCGGTGGCCGACGTGCCGGTGGCGCTGCTCGTCGGCTTCGGGTCCGCCGCGGTCGGGATGACCGCCACCACGTTCATGCGCAGCTGGCAGGATTTCGAGTACATCATGCTGGTGACGCTGCCGATGTTCCTGTTCTCGTCCACGTTCTACCCGCTCAGCGTCTACCCGCGGCCGATCCAGATCCTGGTCGAGTGCACGCCCTTGTACCAGGGCGTGGCGCTGATGCGCGGCCTGACCCTCGGCGTGGTCGGGCCGGCCCTGCTCTGGCACGCCGCCTACCTGGCGGTGATGGGCCTGGCCGGGCTGTACGTGGCCGGCCGCAGGATCGGCCGGCTGCTGCTCAGATAGGGCCGCCCGGTGGTCCGGTCAGCATCGGGCCGGGCCGGAGGAGGAGAAGTAGCGGGCCGGATTGGCGACCAGCATCGTCTGGATCTGGGCCTCGCTCACCCCGCGCTCGCGCAGCGCGGGCAGCACGTCGTCGAACAGGTGGCCGAAGTGCCACGAGGGCGCGAAAGCCGGAATCTGGTCCTGCCGGAACCAGTCGATGTAGCACGCCGCGTCGTGTGACAGCACCATCCGGTCCGCGTAGCCGCGCCGTGCCAGCTCGGCCACGGTGGCCACGCGCTGGTCGAACGGCAGGATGATGTCGAGCCCGAACCGGTCCATGCCCAGCAGGCAGCCCGCGTCGGCCAGCCTGGCCAGGTAGTCCACGTCGGCCGTGTCTCCGCTGTGACCCATCACCACCTTGGTCAGGTCGGCGCCCTCCGCGGCCAGGACCCGCATCGCCTCCAGGCCGGACCCGGACCCCGGGTGGGTGTGCACGGTGATCGGCGCCCCGGTCGCGGCGTGCGCGGCGCCCACCGCGCGCAGCACCCGCTCCACCCCGGGCACCAGGCCCTGCTCCTCGATCGCGCACTTCAGGAACGCCGCCTTCACGCCGGTTCCGGAGATGCCCTCGGTGATATCGGCGACGAACATCGCCGTCATCGGGTCCGAGCTCGCCGGCGAGGCCTGCGACCCGCGGTACCGGAAGTAGAACGGCACGTCGCCGTAGGTGTACAGGCCGGTGGCCACGATGATGTTCAGGTCGGTGCCGGCCGCGACCCGCTGGATCCTGCGGATGTCCCTGCCCAGGCCGATCACGGTCGGGTCGGCGATCGTGTCGCATCCGCGCTGCCGCAGCCCGTTCAGCTTCGCGGCCGCGTCGGCGATCCGTGCGTCCTCGTCCCACTCGCCCGGGTAGTTCAGCCGGATCTCCTCGTTGAGCACGAACACGTGCTCGTGCATCAGCGTCGTTCCCAGGCGGCCGGTGTCAACCAGACCCCGGACCGTCTCGACCTGCGCCATGGCAAGACCGTAGCGTGGTCTCATACCGGCCGGTAGATAGCCTTATCCGGACGCCAGGCTGTCCTCGAGGGCAGTCACAGATGAAGCTGGAGCCAAGCGGAGGCGGCAAGTGGACTTCGCGTATGACGAGCGCACCGAAGAACTCCGGGAGCGGCTGCTGTCGTTCATGGACACCCACGTCTACCCGGCCGAGAAGCTGTTCGCCGAGCAGGTGGCCGAGGCGGCCGCCGCGGGCCGCGAATGGGAGCGACCGCCGGTCATCGACGAGCTGAAGGCCGAGGCCAGGAGCAGGGGCCTGTGGAACCTGTTCCTCACGCACCACCCGCAGGGTGCCGGGCTGACCAACCTGCAGTACGCGCCGCTGGCGGAGATCACCGGGTACAGCCCGTCCCTCGCGCCCGAGGCGCTGAACTGCGCGGCACCCGACACCGGCAACATGGAAGTGCTGGCCGAGTTCGGCTCGCGAGAGCAGCAGGAGCGCTGGCTCCGGCCGCTGCTCGACGGCGAGATCAGGTCCGCGTTCTGCATGACCGAGCCGGACGTCGCGTCGTCGGACGCCACCAACATCGCGACCAGGATCGAGCGCGACGGCGACGAGTACGTGATCAACGGGCGCAAGTGGTGGTCGTCGGGGGCGATGGACCCGCGGTGCACGATCCTCATCGTGATGGGCAAGACCGACCCCGAGGCCGAGCGGCACCGGCAGCAGTCCCAGATCCTCGTGCCACGGGACACGCCCGGCGTGAACGTCGAGCGCGGAATGCGCGTGTTCGGCTACACCGACGGCCCGCACGGCGGCCACGCCGAGGTGGAGTTCCGGGACGTCCGGGTGCCGGCCGCCAACCTGATCGCCGGCGAGGGCGATGGCTTCGCGATCGCCCAGGCCCGGCTCGGCCCGGGCCGGATCCACCACTGCATGCGCCAAATCGGCGCGGCGGAGCGGGCCCTCGAGCTCATGTGCCGCCGGGCCAGCCAGCGCGTGGCGTGGGGCGGGCCGCTCGCCAACCAGGGGGTGATCCAGAACTGGATCGCCGAGTCCCGGGTCCGGATCGAGTCGGCGCGGCTGCTGGTGCTGAAGACCGCCTGGCTGATGGACACCGTCGGCAACAAGGGCGCGCACACCGAGATCCAGGCGATCAAGATCGCCACGCCGGCGATGGCGCAATGGGTGATCGACAAGGCGATCCAGACCCACGGGGCGGGCGGGATCAGCCAGGACTTCCCGCTCGCGCATCTGTGGGCCAGCGCGCGGACGCTGCGGTTCGCCGACGGCCCCGACGAGGTGCACAAGCGCTCGCTTGCGCGCCGTGAACTGAGAAAGTACAGCTAGGCGACGACAATCGCCAGGCGACGACAAACAGCTAGGCAGGAGGAACGCATGACGCAGGAGTCTGGGCCAGCGGGCAGGGTGGCGATCGTCACCGGGGCGGCGCGCGGCATCGGCGCGGCGATCGCCAGGCGGCTGGCCGCCGACGGGCTGGCCGTCGGCGTGCTCGACCTGAAGGAGGCCGACGGCGGCGCAACCGTCGAGGCCATCACCTCGGCCGGGGGCCGCGCGATCGCGGTCGGCGCCGACGTCAGCCAGCCCGACCAGGTCGCGGCCGGCGTCGAGAGGGTCGCCGCCGAGCTCGGCCCGCCAGCCGTCCTCGTCAACAACGCCGGCGTGATCCGGGACAACATGCTGTTCAAGATGACCGATGACGACTGGGACACGGTCATGGGCGTGCACCTGCGCGGCGCGTTCCTGATGAGCCGCGCGACCCAGAAGTACATGGTGGACCAGCGCTTCGGCCGGATCATCAGCCTGTCGTCGAGCTCGGCGCTCGGCAACCGGGGCCAGGCCAACTACTCGACAGCCAAGGCGGGCCTGCAGGGCTTCACCAAGACGCTGGCGATCGAGCTCGGCCAGTTCGGGATCACCGCCAACGCGATCGCGCCGGGGTTCATCGTCACCGACATGACCGCCGCGACCGCGGCCAGGATCGGCATGGACTTCGGGGAGTTCCAGAAGGCCGCCGCGACCCAGATCCCGGTGCGCCGGGTCGGCCAGCCCGACGACGTCGCGAACGTCGCGTCGTTCCTGGCCAGCGACGGCGCGGGATTCGTCTCCGGCCAGGTGATCTACGTGGCCGGCGGGCCCCTGTGCTGAGAAACACAGTGCTGAGCGGCGCCCGGTGACGACCGCGGAGGACCTGCGCGGTCAGGTCCGTGACTTCCTCGCCACCCACGACCCGGCCGCGACCGGCCGCCTCGAGTTCCTCCGCGCGCGCTTCGACGCCGGGCTGGCCTGGGTGCACTACCCGGCCGGCCTTGGCGGCCGGGGCCTGTCCCGGGACCTGCAGGCGGCCGTCGATGCCGAGTTCGCCGCGGCAGGCGCACCGAATAACCGCCCGGAACGCAACGGAATCGGGCTGGGCATGGCCGCGCCGACGATTCTGGCGTTCGGCTCACCGGAGCAGCAGCGCCGCTGGCTGCGCCCGCTGTGGACCGGCGAGGAGATCTGGTGCCAGCTGTTCAGCGAGCCGGGCGCCGGGTCCGACCTGGCGGGCCTGGCCACCCGGGCGCTACCTCGGGAACAGGGCTGGGTGGTCACCGGGCAGAAGGTGTGGACGTCATCGGCGCACCTGGCCAGGCGGGCGCTGCTGGTCGCCCGCACCGACCCGGACGTGCCCAAGCACCAGGGGCTGACGTACTTCGCCTGCGACATGACCGCCCCGGGCGTGGAGGTCAGGCCGCTTCGGCAGGCCACCGGTGAGGCCGAGTTCAACGAGGTTTTCCTGACCGACGTCGCCATCCCCGACGCCGACCGGATCGGGGAGGTCGGCGACGGCTGGAAGGTGGCCACGACCACCCTGATGAACGAGCGGGTTTCGATCGGCGGGGGAGCGGCGCCACGGGAAGGCGGCATGATCGCCTCGGCCGCGGCCGCCTGGCGCGCCAGCCCCGGGAACCGCACCCCTGGCCTGCACGACCGGCTGCTGCGGCTGTGGGCCGACGCCGAGGTGGCCCGGCTGGCCGGGGCCAGGCTCCGCCAGCAGCTCGCCGCCGGCCAGCCGGGCCCGGAGGGGTCCGCTGCGAAGATCGTCTTCGCCCGGCTGAATCAGGAGATATCCGAGCTCGAGGTCGAGCTGGCCGGGGCCGACGGGCTCCGGTACGACGACTGGACGATGCGCAGGCCGGAGACGGTCAGCTTCTACGGCCGTGACGCCGGCTACCGGTACCTGCGGGCCCGTGGCAACTCGATCGAGGGCGGCACCTCGGAGATCCTGAAGAACATCATCGCCGAGCGGGTGCTCGGGCTGCCGCCCGAGATCCGGGTCGACAAGGGCGTGCCATGGAAGGACCTGCCGCGATGACCCAGGCAACCGGCACCACCGCCACTCCCACCGCCACCGCGGCGACGGGCCTCCCCGATCTGCTGTACGGCGAGGCCGAGACCGAGCTGCGGGCAGCCGTCCGCTCCCTCCTGCAGGACCGGTGCGGCTGGCCCGAGGTGCTGGCCAGGACCGAGACCGCGCAGACCTGCGACACCGGCCTGTGGCGGGTGCTCGCGGCCGATCTTGGCTGCGCCGGCCTGCTGATCCCGGAGAGCAGCGGCGGCGCCGGCGCGTCCTACCGCGAGGCGGCCGTGGTGGCCGAGGAGACCGGCCGCGCGGTCGCCCCCGTGCCGTTCCTCGGGTCGGCGGTCGTTGCGACCACGGCGCTGCTGGCGGCGGGCGGCGAGGATCTGCTGGCCGCCGTGGCCGCCGGCACGACCACGGTGGCGCTCGGCGTCCCGTTCCCTGCTCCTCCTGGGGCCAGGCCGCAGCCGACGGTCCGGCTGACGCCGGGGGAATCCGGGTACCGGCTCACCGGGACAGTCGCCGCGGTCGCCGATGCGCTGCCCGCCGACGTGCTGCTGGTGCCGGCGGACGGCGTGCCGTACGGGCTGTACGCCGTGGCTGCCGACGCGGCCGGGGTTTCCGTCACCCCCGCCGTGTCGCTGGACATGACCCGGCAGCTCGCCGATCTGACCCTGACCGGCGCGCCGGCCCGGCGGATCGCCTCGGGCGAGGCGGCGGACCGGGCAGTGGCCGCCGCGCTGGCCGCTGGCGCGGCGATGCTGGCCTCCGAGCAGCTCGGCCTCGCCGAGCGGTGCCTGGAGATGACCGTGGCCTACCTGAAGGAACGGCGCCAGTTCGGCCGGCAGATCGGGTCGTTCCAGGCGCTCAAGCACCGCGCGGCCGACCTGTGGGTGGGCGTGACCCAGGCCCGCGCGGCGGCCAGGTACGCCGCGGCCTGCCTGGCCGCCGGCGACCCGGACGCACCGGTGGCGATCGCGCTGGCGAAGGCTGCCTGCTCGGATGTCGCGGTGCGGGCCGCACAGGAATGCCTGCAGCTGCACGGGGGCATCGGCTTCACCTGGGAGCACCCCACGCACCTGTACCTGAAGCGGGCGAAGAGCTCGTCGATCGGGTTCGGCACCGCGGACCGGCACCGGGCGTCCCTTGCCGGGCTGGTGGATCTGCCTGGCGCGGCTCAGTGAAGTCGGCCACCAGGGTCGTGGTGATCCTCCCGCATCCGGAAGTCGCGGGCATGTACGCGGGCCGGGCGGCCGAGACCGACCGCTGGCTGCGGGGCATGATGTCTCCGGTTCCCGCCAGCTGATCGGAAGCTAGCCGTTACCATGCTGCACGATGACAAGGACTTCGAGCTGATCAGCCATGGCAGCGGACCCCGGCCCGAGCGGCGCGTCCCCGGAGACGTCGGTCACGGCAGAGCCTGACCCGCAGCTGGCTCCTGCGTGGGCGGCCCCGACCCCCGCCGGTGAGGTGGCCACCGGCATGATCCACCACCTCGAGTTCTGGGTGCCCGACCTCGATCGCGCCGTGGCCAGCTGGGGCTGGCTGCTCGACGAGCTCGGGTACAAGCCGTTCGGCGACTGGCCGGGCGGTCGCAGCTGGCGGGCCGGGCATACCTACATCGTCCTCGAGCAGTCGCCGGACCGCACCGCGAGCCGCCACGACCGGCACCGTCCGGGCCTGAACCACCTCGCGTTCCACGTCGCCGACCAGGCACTCCTCGAGAAGCTGGTCGCGGTCGCGCCGAGCAACGGATGGCGGCTGATGTTCGCCGACCGCCACCCGCACGCCGGGGGCGAGGGCCACTACGCGGCCTACCTGGAGAACGCGGACGGCTTCGAGGCGGAACTCGTCGCGCCGAGCGTCGGCCCGGCGGCCAGCGCCACCGGCTGACCGCCCCAGCGACGCCGGTCAGGAGACGGCGGCCTTCACCAGCTCGACGACCTTCCGCTCTACCGCGGGGCTCCACTTTTGCAGCGCGAACGACACGGGCCACAGGTCTCCGTCGTCCAGGTTCGCAGCGTCCTGGAATTCCAGCGTCGAGTACCGGGTGCCGAATTTGCCGGAGTTCTTGAAGCTGACCACGATCTTGTCGTTCCCGTTGGCGTAGGAGGGCATCCCGTACCAGGTCCTCGGCGACAGTTCCGGCGCGGTCGCGCTGATCGTTGCGTGAACGCGCTCGGCGATCACGCGATCCTCCGGCGCCATCTTTGCGATCGCGTCGAGGAGGGCCTGCAGCCCGTCGGCCTTCTTGGCGCCTTTCTTGCCCTCGGCGCGAAGCTCTGCGGCGCGCTGCTTCATCGCGGCACGCTCGGCAGCAGTGAAGCCATCGGATCCGGTCTGGGAACTCGTCGCGGGCATTGTCACCCCTACCCTTCGGCCTTCGTAGGCTCGGCGCGATACCGGGCCAGCTGACTGAAGGCTAGGCCCGACCCGAGTGCTGGTGCTTCTCGATTCGTGACCGATGCGGTGGCGCTCACCTGCCTCGTCGCCGACCGCCTCGTCCGGGCGGGGTGCCGAAGGACTCCTCAGCCCAGCTGGACCTCGGTGGACAGCCGCAGGTCCTGTGATGACCGCCCGACGTGCAGGGTGAACCGTCCCGCCGGCCAGGCCCAGCCGCCCGCGCCGGAATCCCACCGGGCAAACGCCCGCGCGGGCACCCGGATCGCCACGTCGGCCGGTGCGCCAGGCGGCACGCTGACCGAGGCGAACGCGGCTAGCTCTCGCGGCGGCCTGGCCACCTCGTCTCCTTCGCCGGGCGGCGCCGCCAGATAGGCCTGGACCACTTCGCGCCCGGCCCGGGAGCCGGTGTTGCGGACCCTGACCACCACGTCGAGATCCTCGTCCGCGGCCAGCTCGGAGGTTGCGGCGCTCAGCGACTCATACACCCAGGTCGTGTACCCGAGGCCATGGCCGAACGGGAACTGCGGCCTGATCATGGCCGCGTCGTAGCCGCGGTACCCGATGAGCAGGCCCTCGTCGTAGGCGATCCGGCCGGCGCGCGGCACCGCGTGCAGGACCGGGCAGTCCGCCTCGGCGGCCGGCAGGGTGACCGGCAGGCGGCCACCCGGCTCGACCCGGCCGAGCAGCACGTCGGCGAGCGCCTCACCCATGGCCTGCCCGGGCAGCCAGACCTGCAGCACGGCGGCGACCCGATCGGCCCACGGCGTCAGCACCGGCATGCCCGCGTTCAGGACGACCACGGTGCGGCGGCCGGCCGCGG